>JBKPJS010000221.1:0-2969 GCA_046730815.1 Acidobacteriota bacterium | reverse complement strand
GATGCGAGCTTCATGACTCGTTCGGTCAACGAAGGTTTTTCAGGCGGTGAAAAAAAGCGCAACGAAATACTTCAGATGGCGGTGCTCCAACCCAAGCTCGCCGTGCTGGACGAAACAGATTCCGGACTGGACATTGATGCGCTTCGCATTGTGGCCGGCGGCGTCAATCAACTGCTGACGCCAAACAACGCGATCATCGTGGTCACACATTATCAGCGCCTGCTGAATTACATCGTTCCTGATTTTGTTCACGTGCTCGCGGACGGGCGAATCGCTCGCGAAGGCGGCAAGGAGTTGGCGCTCGAGCTCGAGTCTAAGGGATACGATTGGATCAAGACGCCCGAGCACAACGGCGTCGGAGTCCCGGCGAAGTAATGGTTACTGAACTCGTTAAATCAGAAAACAGTTATCAAGCGGCGTTTCAAACGGTGCGTGATCTCTCGCCAACAGTTGCGTGGCTGGAACTCGTGCGCGGCAGCGCGATGGACCGTTTCGAACAGTTGGGTTTCCCTTCGGTTCGGGATGAGGAATGGAAGTACACGAACCTTGCGTCGTTGGCGAAGGAGAGTTTTATCCCCGCCGTCAGGGGCGGCGAGATCGCGGTCGCCGATGTGAGTCGTTTCGCATATCGCGAAACCGCGGGTGCGCACCTTGTAGTCGTCAATGGCTTTTTGCGTGAAGACTTGTCAGTAACGACCGGACTCGAGAGTGTAGTGGCGACCGATCTGTTCAGCGCCGCTGCTGACGCGAGATACAACAAGCTGGTTCGCAAGTACCTGGCCCGCAACGCCGGTTATGACAACAACGGCCTGACAGCGTTAAATACTGCTTTTCTTCAGTCGGGTGTCTTTCTTTGGATTCCGAGGGACGTGAAGCTCGAAACGCCGTTGCAGATCACGTTCGTCGCCGATGCCGAGAACAGCGCCACTTTTCCAAGACTGCTGGTTGTGGCAGAGGAAAACAGTTCAGCGACGGTCATTGAAAGCTTTGTTTCGAACGGTGAGCCGCGGTATTTCACAAACGCGGTCACAGAGATTGTTCTTAGAGACGGCGCGCAACTGGAGCACTACCGTTTGCAGCGCGAAAGCAAGCATGCGTTCCACATCTCGACGACTTCGGCCGAGCTTGGAGGAGCGAGCCGTTACGATACGACTTCAATCAACCTGGGCGCGCAACTGTCGCGGCACGATATCTCAGTGGTGCTGGACCATGAAGGCGCAGAGACCTCGGTCGATGGTCTTTACATGGTTGGCGCGGATCAACATACCGATACTCATTCGGTAATCGATCACAAGCAGCCGCATTGCAACAGTCATCAGCTTTACAAGGGTATTCTCGACGGGAACGCGCGCGCAGTCTTCAATGGCAAGATCTTTGTTCGCGAGGGGGCGCAGAAGACCGACGCAATGCAGACCAATAAGAACCTCTTGTTATCTGATAAAGCACGCATCGATACCAAGCCGCAGTTGGAGATTTACGCGGACGACGTGAAGTGCGCGCACGGCGCCGCTGTTGGGCAGATCGATCCTGAAGAGATGTTTTATCTGGAGACGCGGGGGATCAGCCCCGAGTTGGGACGCAATCTGCTGACGTATGGTTTCGCGGAAGAAGTGATTGGGAACATTAAGATCGAGTCAATCAGATCTCAACTCGACGAAATTGTACTTCGGCAGTTGCACACGTCGCTGTAACTGGGTGACAGGATTTCAGGATTGGCAAGATGGAATCTGGAACGATAACAACCCTTGAATCACCGGTTTCAACCGTTTGGGATGTCGAACGGATTCGAGCTGACTTTCCCGTGCTGCAACAAACTGTAAACGGCAAGCCGCTCATCTATCTCGACAACTCAGCTTCCTCGCAAGTACCGCAAGTCGTAATCGATCGCGGCAGCGTCTACCTCGAACAAGAGCATTCAAATATTCATCGCGGCGTTCACTACCTGAGCCAGAAAGCAACCACGGCTTATGAAGGCGCGCGCGAAAAGGTGAAGCGCTTTATCAACGCGCGGGAGTCGCGTGAATGCATTTTTGTGCGCGGCGCTACCGAGGGCATTAATCTGGTGATGTATGGCTACGGGCGCAAGTTCATCGGCCCCGGCGACGAGATCATCATCTCGGCGATGGAGCATCACGCCAACATCGTTCCGTGGCAGATGCTCTGTGAAGAAAAGGGAGCGCGGTTGCGCGTCATTCCGATGAACGACGCCGGCGAGTTGCTGCTCGACGAGTACGACAGCTTATTGAATGAGCGCACAAAGCTGGTTGCCGTAATGCACGTCTCCAACGCGCTCGGTACGATCAATCCAATCAAGGGAATGATCGCTCAGGCCCACAAGTATGGAGTGCCGGTGCTGATCGATGGTGCTCAAGCGGCGCCGCACATGCCGGTGGACGTGCAGGACCTCGATTGCGACTTCTACGTCTTCTCAGGACACAAAATGTATGCGCCGACGGGCAGCGGAATTGTTTACGGCAAGATTGAGTTGCTCGAAACGATGAATCCGTTTCAGGGTGGCGGCGACATGATCAAGACTGTCACGTTTGAAAAGACCACCTACGCCGAAGCGCCGAATAAGTTTGAAGCGGGCACTCCCGCAATCGCGTCTCAGATCGGTCTCGGCGCTGCGATGGATTATCTGGACAGCATCGGCAGGGAACGGGCGGCTGCTTACGAGGCGGAGTTGCTGCGCTACGCGACTGAGCGCGTTTCGGCAATCGAAGGCGTGCGGATTATCGGCACAGCAAAAAACAAGGCGAGTGTGTTGTCGTTTGTGATTGACGACATTCATCCGCACGACATCGGCACGATCCTGGACCAGGAGGGCATCGCGGTTCGCGCCGGGCATCACTGCGCGCAGCCTGTGATGCAACGGTTCAACGTGCCGGCGACAGCGCGTGCGTCGTTTGCTTTCTACAATACTAAAGCGGAGGCGGATGCGCTGGCGGAAGCAGTGGAAAAGGTGATTG
>JBKPJS010000220.1:0-2913 GCA_046730815.1 Acidobacteriota bacterium | reverse complement strand
GCACACACGTTTTGCCGCGGTGCACGATGCCTGACGGCAGTAAATGCAGCACAAACGATTGATCGCCGACCTGGACGGAGTGGCCGGCGTTATGGCCGCCCTGGTAGCGAGCGACGATGTCGAACCGCTCTGCGAGCAGATCGACGATCTTGCCCTTACCTTCATCGCCCCACTGGGCGCCAATGACTGCGATTACTTTTGCCATAAACCACGGATTAAACGGATCAGAAACGGATTAAGAACGGATCAGAATTGAGCCATTTCCTGGTACAACTCGAGATACTTCTTGGCGGCAGCGTCCCAGGAATTATCGACTAACATTCCGTTGTGCTGAATCTTTTGCCACTGCTCGGGCCGCGCATAAAAGTAAAGGGCTTCGCGTATTTTTTCAAGCAAAGCGCCGGCTTCATAAGGTCCAAACTTGAATCCTGTACCCGTGCCACTACCGGGATTGAACTGCTCGACCGTGTCGTCCAGACCGCCTGTCGCTCGCACAACCGGCACTGTACCGTATCTCATGCTGTACATCTGATTCAAACCGCACGGCTCATACAGCGAAGGCATCAGGAACATGTCGGCGCCGGCCTCGATCTGGTGCGCCAGCGGCTCGCCCGCGTAGCCTTTGTAAATGCCGACCTGCCGCGGCGCAGCATCATGCCAGCGCTGCAGGAAGTCTTCGTACTCTTTTGCGCCCGCGCCTAAGGCAATGAAGAACGATCCGGTTTCGAGAATCGAGCCTGAAACCTGGCGGATCAGGTCGTAGCCCTTCTGCGCAACGAGCCTCGAGATAATGGCGATGATGGGCCGATTCGCATCTTCAGGCAATCCGAAGCGCCGCAGCAGATCGAGCTTACACTCACGCTTGCCCGACAAATCTTCGGCGGAGAAATTTATCGCGATGTGTGGATCGGTCTCCGGATTCCAAACATCGTAATCGACGCCATTGGTGATTCCTACTAAACGAGCACTACGTGCTCGCAGCAACCATTCGAGGCCGTGGCCCTGTTCACGTGTTTGAATCTCACGCGCGTAACGCGGGCTCACCGTCGAGAGCGCGTCGGCCGCGATGATGCCTGCTTTCAAAGCGGAGGCGTGACGGTCGAGCATGAAGTCGTCACGTTCCGGAGGATCTCCAAAGCCAAGCCACCAAAGATCGCCGGCGTCAAACCGCCCCTGGTATCCGACGTTATGAAGTGAAAACAGGCTGCGGGTGTTTTGAAAAAACGTTTCGAGACGACGACGGGCGCGCAGCTCGGCCATGGCGAAGCCGCAAGGCCAATCGTTGCCATGCACTAAGTCCGGTTGCCAGTCGAGATATTTGAGCAGCGCGAGGGCAGCGCGCGAGAAGAAAGCGAAACGAATGTGGTCGTCGTTGTGACCGTAGATCGACGGGCGGGCGAAAAACTCCGGTGTCTCGAGCAGGTAGGTTGGGGCCCCGGCCGCGTCGCTATAAAAGAAACGAACGTGATGGACCTGACCGCGCCACTCGACGCGGACGTTCTCGACCGAGCCTCCATTCAATAGCTCACGATCTATTTGATCGTAGAGCGGGAGGATCAGTCGAGCGTCAACGTCTTGTTGAATTAGTGCTTTGGGAAGAGCGCCGGATACATCCGCCAGCCCGCCAGTCTTGGCAAAAGGCACAGCTTCAGAAGTCAGGATCGCGACGCGCATTTACGAAATCCATCCACAGATTACACCGATTTTTATCTGTGTAATCTGTGGATGGTTTTAACTCTGCATCGATGCGAGAAACTCGCCATTTGACTTGGTCTTCTCGAGCCGCTCGAGCACGACCTCCATCTGCTCCACGGGTGACAGCGGATTCAACACCCGCCTCATCACCCAAATGCGCTGTAGATCTTCCTTGCTGATCAAAAGCTCTTCCTTGCGCGTGCCCGAGCGTTGCAAGTCGATTGCGGGGAACAGGCGTTTGTCGCTCAAGCGACGGTCGAGATGGATTTCCGAGTTACCGGTGCCTTTGAACTCTTCGAAGATCACGTCGTCCATGCGTGACCCGGTATCGATAAGTGCGGTGGCGATGATCGTCAACGATCCGCCCTCTTCGATGTTGCGGGCCGCGCCGAAGAAGCGCTTCGGACGTTGCAACGCGTTTGAATCAATACCACCCGAGAGGATCTTGCCGCTCGGAGGCACGACCGCGTTGTGCGCACGTGCGAGGCGTGTAATGGAATCGAGCAGAATAACGACGTCGCGCTTATGTTCGACAAGACGTTTGGCTTTTTCGATCACCATGTCCGCGACTTGCACGTGACGAGTCGGCGGCTCGTCAAAAGTGGATGAGATGACCTCACCATTGACTGACCGCTGCATGTCAGTCACTTCCTCCGGTCGCTCGTCGATCAGCAAGACGATGAGCGTCGTTTCCGGATGGTTATTCGTGACTGAATTCGCGATCGTTTGCAGCAGCATCGTTTTACCGGTGCGGGGCGGCGCCACGATCAGTCCACGTTGTCCTTTACCAAGCGGCGTCACGAGATCGATCACGCGTGCGGAGAGGTTCTCGGACGTCGTCTCCATCTTCAACTGTTCTTCCGGATACAACGGTGTGAGATTGTCAAAGAAGACTTTCTCTCTCGCCTGATCCGGTGACTCGAAGTTGATCGCCTCGACCTTGATCAATGCAAAATAGCGTTCACCCTCCTTCGGCGGCCGGATCTGGCCGCTGACGGTGTCGCCGGTGCGCAGGTCAAACTTGCGAATCTGCGATGGAGAGACGTAGATGTCGTCCGGCCCCGGCAGATAGTTGTACTCAGGGGCGCGGAGAAAGCCGAACCCATCGGGCAACGTTTCCAACACGCCTTCAGAAAAGATGAGACCGCTCTTTTCGGTCTGCGCTGCCAGTACTTTGAAGATGAGCTCCTGCTTACGCATCCCGGTGGCGCCGGGTAC
>JBKPJS010000219.1:0-2107 GCA_046730815.1 Acidobacteriota bacterium | reverse complement strand
ACTTCCAACTGGATCGCATCGCCAAGACTCGAATGGTGCCCGGTACAATGACCGATCACGCCGCCCATGTTCAGCAGGTGAAGCTGATCGCCACTCGCAAGCGCACCCGGCACATCGCCGACAAAACCTTTCAACGCCCTTCGTCGCCCGAGCACGCCGATCAGCAAGTCGCCGGGATTGATCTTCGCGAGCCTGCCGGTGGGCAGTTCGAGCATGTTGTACGTCGCGCTGTCGGTGAGTGCGCGAACGACAACTACATCGCCCGCTTTTGTCGCGTCGCACGCAGAGATCAGTGCAACTGTTTTCGCGAGCGCGAGTGGTGACGTTGCCGATCCAATCTTGTCGACGTCAATGACATTGATTGCCTGAGTTGTCATCGTCCACCTCCCAATCGCAGCCGTAGTGCGTTCAGCTTGATGAAACCTTCTGCGTCACGCTGGTTGTAAACCGTGTCCGCTTCGAACGTCGCGACCTTCTCGTCGTAGAGCGAATGCGGCGAACGACGTCCGATCACGATCGTGTTTCCGCGAAAGAGCTTTAGACGAACATCGCCCGTCACGGTTGCCTGAGTCTCGTCGATCATTTTTCGCATCTGCTTGAATTCAGGCGCGAACCAAAAACCGTAATAGACACTCTCCGCAAACTTCAATCCCAGTGAATCGCGCAAATGCATTACTTCACGATCCAACGTGATCGATTCCAACGCGCGATGCGCCGCTTGCAAGATCGTGACACCAGGCGTTTCGTACACGCCGCGTGACTTCATCCCGACAAACCGATTCTCGACAAGGTCAACACGGCCGATGCCGTGTTCGCCACCTAACTTGTTCAACGTCTCAAGCAGCGCAACGGGGTCGAGTTTCTTTCCATCGATCGCGACGGGTTCACCCTTCACGAAAGAGATCTCTACACTCTGAGCTTCCGCGCAAGCGCTTTCCGGCGAGCGCGTCAATTTAAAAATACTTTCCGGTGGCGCGGCCCAGGGATCTTCGAGAATTCCGCCTTCGTAAGAGATGTGCATGAGGTTAGCGTCGGTCGAGTAAGGCTTCTCGGCCGTCGCGGTCACGGGGATGTTGTGGTCCTTCGCGTACGCGATCAGATCCGTGCGTCCTTTGAAATCCCACTCGCGCCACGGTGCGATGACTTTGATGTCCGGCTGTAGCGCGTAATACGTCAACTCGAAACGTACCTGATCGTTGCCTTTGCCGGTCGCGCCATGAGCCACAGCGTCAGCGCCTTCTTTTTGCGCGATCTCGATCTGGCGTTTGGCAATGACCGGACGCGCCAGCGAGGTGCCCATCAGGTAGACACCTTCGTAAACTGCATTGGCTTTCACCGCAGTCCAGACATAATCGCGCACAAACTCCTCGCGCAGATCTTCGACGTAGAGCTTCGCAGCACCGGTCGCGAGCGCCTTCTCTTCGAGACCCGACAACTCTTCGCCCTGGCCCACGTCAGCGCAGTAACAAACAACCTCGCAATGGTAGTGCTCCTTCAGCCAGCGAAGCATGACGGAAGTGTCGAGGCCACCGGAGTAGGCGAGAACGATCTTGCGAATGTTTTTATCCGTGTTCATCTGTGTCCTAAGTTTCTTCGGTGCCGAACAACTTCCAAATTTCCTTCACTGCCGCGCGTTGTGCTTTCACGTCGCGCACGGCGATAAAGATCGTGTCTTCGCCGGCAATTGTGCCGACGACATCTGGAATAGCAGCGGCGTCGATTTCAACGGCGACTGCCGAGGCGAGCCCGGGAACGGTTCGAGCGATTACCAAACTGTCGCCTGCCTGGTCTAAACTCAGCAGGCCGCGCGCGGCAGCGCCGTTTGTGCGCGGCAACGTGTAATGGCCGTGATGCTTGACGACGCCGAGCTCTTCCAAATCACGAGACACGCTTGACTGCGTCGCGGGCACGCCGACGCGCTCGAGCAGGGCACGCAAATCTTCCTGTGTGCCAATCGGCTTGGCCCGAATCAAGCTCAGAATCTTCTGTTGCCGCTCTCTCTTATCCATGGCGTCATGCAAAATGCTTGCATAAACAGTGCATAGATGCATAAAATATCACGGCGGTTGTTTTCGGTCAATGCAAAGATGATTTGTCACGCAAGGCG
>JBKPJS010000218.1:0-5459 GCA_046730815.1 Acidobacteriota bacterium | reverse complement strand
TCGAGATCCACGGCATGCCTGTCTTTCTTCCGACCAATGGACCAGCAGGCGCTGCCGGGTGAGTAACAAGAAGATCAGCGCCGGCGACTGCCTTCAGCAGATCGGCATAACTATCGCGCACCGCCGGAAACACGAGCTCTTCCATCAGGAATCTCGGTCCGGTTCTCGGCTCCATGATCTTTTCGATCAGCTGTGAATCCTGTTCTTTGGGCTGCGGTACGTCTGGACGAACAGGCACAAATTCCAGACCTGCGCCTTCAATCTTTTCACGGTAGATCTGCATCGTCGCGATAACTGGCGCGTGACCACGGCGTTGTAACTCCATCGCAATAGCCATGTACGGATGAATATCGCCAAACGACCCGAACGTGTTTAGGATGATTCGCATTCGACTAATTAGAAGATCTCACGCTACAAACGTCCCCCGCTCTCACTACCTTGATTTCACCATTCGCTGTGCTGAGGCGTAGCGCACCGTCGCGCTCGACTCCATTGGTTGTGCCCTGCCACACCTCGTCGCCATTGCTTACCTGAACGAACTTTCCGGTCGCGTAAGAAGATCTATTGCACCATGCAGCGACGATTTTCTCACGCCCGTCAGGCTCGTGCAGCAACGAATACCAACGCACGAGCGCTCGCAATAGAGCAGTGAGGATGGTCTCACGCTCAGGTGGTTGGCCAGTCACCTCAGACACCGAGGTGGCCACATTTGCCAGTTCAGGCGGAAACGCATTCTGAGTTAAGTTGATTCCAATACCTACGACGACCGCGCGACCGGCGGGAGTCTCAATTGCTTCGGCAAGTATGCCGCAGATTTTTCGCTCATCAGAAAGAAGATCGTTGGGCCACTTGATGTCGGCTTGCACTCCGGCGGCTTCCTGCAGCGCATCTCCAACTGCGAGGGCCGCCATGAAAGTAATGAGTGGCGAATGCTCTTGCGGAATCGCAGGTCGCAACAGAATGCTGAAATAGAGTCCGGCGCCTTTGGGCGATGACCATGCGCGCTGCAATCGACCTCGTCCCGCAGTTTGCTCGTCGGCTACAATCGAGAACCCCTCCGCAACGCCTTCCGAGGCCATGCGCGCCAGTTCGGTGTTTGTGGAAGGCAACGACTCGAATCGCAGGACCTTTGGTTTGAGAAGTGCCACAGCGACGGATTGTAGCCACAAGAAAGCACAAAAAGCACATTGAATTCTTATTTGTGCTTTTTGTGCCGTCTTGGCTTAACTGAGGAAGGCTTTGAACTTCTCGGGGCTTAACGAGTAGCCCGGGAATATTGATTGAGAATCTTTGCTGCCGAGGTGGCGCGTGGCGATCTCGCCAAAGACGTCGCGAAAGTCCGTAGTCAACGCGAGGTCACGTCCTTCGTAAAGCTGATCGTTATCCAGTCCGGGCCAGCGCCCGTAAACTTTGCCGCCGCGCACACTGTTGCCCATCACAAACATCGCGTTCGCATGACCGTGGTCCGTGCCGCGGTTTCCATTCTCGCGCACCGTCCGGCCAAATTCTGACATCGTTAACACAACGACGTCGTCCATTCGTTGGCCCAGATCCTGATACAGCGCCGCGATTCCCGCGCTAAACTGTTGCAACAGATTTCCCAATTGACCACGAGAGTTGCCTTGGTTGACGTGTGTGTCCCAACCACCGATATCAGTAAAGGCAACCTCTAAACCGACGCCCGCTTTGATGAGCTGTGCGATCTGCAACAACGAATTCCCAAATGGATTGCGCGGATACTGCGCACCGTTCTCCGGTTTGTATTGCGCGGGATTTGCTTTCTTCAGATAGTTGACTGCTTCGAAAGTCTCTTGCCCCATTTCTGCGAGCGGATCGTTCTCTTTTTCGTAGATTGCTTCAAAGCCGGTTTGCAAATTCGCCGACGAGTTGCCCGCACGAATCGCAAACTCCGAAAGATTCGCCATTGCCACGGCTGATGCAGGTCCCTGAAGCACGCGCGGCATGGTCTTGGTCATCGATACGGCGCGAAATGCCGATTGGTCCGGATCCTGTTTGCTTTGCAGGTAACGATTCAGCCATCCGTCGCTCGTTGACTTTAGGCCGGGCGTCGCGGACTCCATGTAGTCCTGGGCATCGAAATGTGAACGAGTATTGTCAGGCGATCCCGCCGCGTGAATGATGGCCAGACGCTTCGAATCCCACAACGGTTTGAACGAACTCATGGCAGGATGCAATCCGAAGAACCCATCCAGGTTAATGGCCGCTTCCGCCTTTCCCGGCTCTGGTTTCGGTATTGCGATCCATGGGCGTGCACCGTAGTAACTGGATTCACCAAACGGTACGACCATGTTGAGCCCATCGACCGCGCCACGCTGAAAAATCGCGATCAGCGTTTTTCGTTTACCGTTGCGTGGTTGGCCCATCACGACACGCTCGAGAAACGCCGGCGCCGAAAGCGACATGCCGACACTCGCCAGAGCAATGCTGCCTGATTTAAGAAAGTATCTGCGGTTCATATCATGTCAATCCTGATAATCATGTAATCCTGTCAACTTGATCTACTGCCTCTGAAACTCCGGCGTCCCCAATATCAGTCCAACCACTTTCGCCAGGGGATCAGACTGGTCCAACTGCTTCAATAATGTTTCCCTGGTAGCCTGCGAGATCTCTCCTGCCAGAATAGTTTTCAACGACTGATCCATCATCCTGGCCTGGTTCATCCCGCCGCTCGTTAACTTAACGAGATCGACGCGCGTGCCTTGAACCCGATTACTCGCCAAAGCGACACCGAAATTCATTCGTTCGAGCAAGCCACCGGTATTGACCCAACTCTCCGCCGCATCGGAATAGCCGTTCGGGGTTTGAAATCCGTAAAGCGGCTCGCCCATGCGCGCAATCCACTGGTGCGTTCCGGGACCGCCGTTTGTGTCGGCGCCGAGTGTTCGAATCGCGCTGACCACGAGCTCAAAGGGTCGCTTGATCTTCGCGCGATACGCATCTTTAGAATTGAATTCATTAGAAAAGAAGATCGCTTTAAGCGTCTCACGAATATCGCCGTCGCTCTTTGTGAAAACATTGGCTACATGATCGACCAGCGATGCTGGTGGATTATCGACGACAAAATGACGGACGAGTTTTGTCGCGATGAACTTCGCCGTCGCTTGATGATGGGCCAGGATGTCGAGCACCATCAATCCATCTTTGATTCCACCGCCCGCGGGGATCTTGCGGCCCAACACAGTCTTCTCACCGTCGTCGTGCACGCGTGCGTTGAAGAAGAACGTGCCGGCATTGCGGCGCCCGGCTTCGCCCAGCATCGCATTCACCGCAGCGCCACCGCCGCGCGGTTGAAAGATGGTCCAACCAGTGAAGCAGCGAGCTACTTCCTGCACGTCTTTCTGTGTGTAGCCTCCATCGACGCCGAGTGTATGCAACTCCATCAACTCGCGCGCGTAGTTTTCGTTAATCCCGCGTCGCTGCTGCTGCGGACCCCGCAACCTTTGCGGTGCGTTTGGACTCACGCTCTGAAAGTTGTCCAGGTAAAACAACATCGCCGGACTCTGCGCCGTCGCTTGCAACAACGTCGAAAACTTCGACATGGCGTTCGGGCGAATCGTGTCGCGATCATAAGCAGGGAGTAACCAACGATCGGCGCCCTTGCCTGCAAAGACGTTGAAGTGGTTGGTCCAGAAGTCGATCATCACTTCCTGAAGCTGCCGCTCGCTGTAGACCGCGCGCAGGATTCTCGATGCTTGCAACTCGGCAATGATTCGCTGTGGGCGTTGCAATCCATTCTCGCGGTAATACTCCTCAACCACCTTGCGATATTTTTCGTTCTCGAGTGGATTGCCCGGCGGCGGCGTTTGCGGCCTCATCTCCGGCGCGGACATCGAATCGTTCTTTGGCATCTCGGCCGGCGCGGAATTCGCGCCACCTTTAACTCGGTTCTCGCGCGCTTCGGCAAGATCGGCGGGCAAAATGCCGCGCGCTTGAAGCTGCCGCAAAAGCTGTCCGGGTTGCGGATACTTTTCGTAGAGCTCCGCGGTCGTCATATTCAAAACCGTCAGGTCTCTGACTTTGTTTTCGGCAACCGTGTCCGCGATCTTCTCGGGGTTGAGTTGTTGGTTGATGTAGTTCTCCAGACCCAACGCCTTCACTCGTTCAACGTCTCCTGGGCGGGCGCCGAAGCCAAGCCGGTTGAGCACGTGAACGATGCGCTGTTCCTCAGTCAGTGAGCGCGTTTTTGCGGATTTTTGCGCGGCAACTGGAACGATCGACTGGGCTGCGATCGCTAGCGTTAGAGTTATTGCTCCCAGGAATCTCATGTCGGTTTAGACGCAGGATTGGACGGTTTGGCTGACAGGATTACAGGATTTTCAAGATTTGCAGGATAAATCCTGTTTATCCCGGCGGTGTGCGAGCCTGAGGCTTTGGATAAGTCACCGGGCTGCGGTTTCCGTCTTTGTCGATCGCTCTCACGCCGTAAAAGAAATTATCTTTCGACATCCCTTTCATCGTGAACGTCGTCACGTTGCCGACCGGTTTCGAGTTTGTCCAAACCGGCGATGTCGTGTCGCGCCAGACTATCTCATAGCCGGCAAGATCCGGCTCCTTATTCGGCTCCCATTTCAGATCAGTATCGTTTGATAAGCGCGATTGAATCGTTACTCCACTTGGTCTTGCAGGCGCCAATGCCAGCGTCGCCAATGCAGCAGCATTGACGCGCGCCACGTTTGCGACGTACGGAAAATCGACAAAGTCCGGCAGGTCGCCAAACTGCACGCCATTTTCAACACGGACGTTTTGATGCTGGTGCCGGAATTCTTCGTTCACTTCCGTAAACCGCACCGCTGGGTAACCACGTTCAAGAAATGGAATGTGATCGCCGCCACGGCCATAACGATCACGCCGGTACACGAGCATCACCTTCATCTGCGGCACAGAGCGGTCGCTGACTTCTTTGATGAAGCGTGCCAACTGGCGCGAAGGTGAGTCGTTTTCTCCGCCCACGCTGCGACGAGTCGTGGCCTCGGCCGGCGTTTCGTTCGACGGCACACCTTCCGAGAAAACGCGAACAGTGCCACGATCACGCACTCCATTTCCACCTAACGTGTTGCCCACGATGTCGTTGGTGAACATCGCGTCCACATTCCAATTTTTCTGCTTGGCCTGTTCCGCAAAGTGCGTCGAGCCGAGCAGGCTCTGCTCTTCACCTGCGACCGCCATAAAAACGATCGTCGCGTCAAACTCATACTTTGCCATCACTCGCGCCATCTCGAGCACGGCGGCCGTTCCGGATGCATCGTCGTTTGCTCCAGGCGCGTCGCACTTCGCATCAGTCGGACTGGTGCACATCGAATCGTAGTGACCACTCACGACGTAGATTCGATCAGTAGATTCGGGTTGCGAACCTTTCAACGTCGCGACGACGTTGGTGATGATCGTTGGCTGCGGTACACGCGCAGCTTTCTGCTGCTCGTACGCCTGCTTCTCTACGG
>JBKPJS010000217.1:0-11977 GCA_046730815.1 Acidobacteriota bacterium | reverse complement strand
ACTTTGGTTTGGCGGGGCTGGCTGAAGAATTTCGGGAAGACGAAGCCCACGCCGGCACTCCTGCCTACATGGCCCCGGAACAATTCGAGGGCAAAGCTGCAACGATAAGAAGTGACATTTACTCGCTCGGGCTTGTTCTGTACGAACTCTTCACGGGCAAACGGGCTTTCGATGCCTCCACTCTTGGCGACCTGATCAAACTTCGCCGCAGCGATACAACCCCAACAACACCGACAGCAATTGTCAAAGATCTCGATCCGGTGATCGAGAGTGTCATCGATCGTTGCATACAAAGGGATCCTGCGCGGCGTCCATCCTCGGCTTTGCAGGTGGCCGCCGCGCTTCCCGGTGGCGATCCGATCGCAGCCGCACTCGCAGCGGGTGAAACACCGTCGCCGGAGATGGTTGCAGCAGCGCCAAGGGCAGGAGCTTTGCAACCGATCGCGGCCGTGAGTGCGCTCGGGGGAATGGTTGTGTTGCTGGTCTTCCTCCTTCTCTCATCCAGTTACACACGAGCGGAACGCAACGTACCACTCCAAAAGCCGCCCGAGGTATTGGCGGAACGCGCGCGCGAAATTATTGGGAGCCTCGGTTATGAGAACGTGCCTGTCGATCAAGCTTCGGGTTTCAATTTCGACGAGAGCTTCGCGCGCTATCTCCAGACCAGAGGATTTGAGAATTGGGAGTTAATGCGCTCCGGCCAACCTCTCACGTTCCACTACTGGTACAAACAATCTCCAAGATACCTGGCTCCCCGGGGCTCGCTGCTGGTCCTCCCTGCAAATCCTCCGCTGGAAGTTGCGGGAATGACCAACGTCTGGCTCGATACTCGTGGCCGGCTGGTGAAATTTGAGCGGCTGCCGCCTCAAGTCGAAGATGCCGGTATCCCACCAACCGCAACTGACTGGTCCAACTTATTCGTAGCCGCTGGATTCGATGCGACCAAATTCACGATCACCGAGTCGAAGTGGATCCCGTTGATGTATGCGGATGAGCGAGCGGCCTGGGAAGGTCCACATGTGGACCATCCTGAAATTCCGGTTCGTATTGAAGCTGCGGCATTCAAGAACCGGCCAGTCTACTTTGCAATTATTTTTCCCTGGGACAAACCGCTGCGCCAGGAAGAGCAAACGTACGTCGGAGGCGAACGCCTGGCCACGATTCTTCTCGTCGTTGTCTTTGTAGGCGTTTCGATTGGTGCTGCGCTAATGGGCCGGCGCAATCTTCGACTTGGTCGCGTCGATAAACGCGGTGCTTTCAAGTTGGCGATGTTTATCTTCATCGTGTCGGCGTTTGGTGGTCTGGTCGGAGCTCACCACGTGCCGAACCTCAACGATGAGCTGGATATTATCGCTTTCATCGTTGCCTACTCACTCGCAGATGCGGCTTTGATCTGGTTGCTATACATCGCACTTGAACCGCACGTCCGCAAGCGCTGGCCCAGGCTCATTATTTCCTGGAGCCGGTTAATGGCCGGCAACTTTCGCGATCCGATGGTTGGCCGTGATCTACTGATTGGGGGAATGCTGGGACTGGTACACGCCTCGTGCATCAGCTTTGGGGTTTTGCTACCGCGCTGGTTTGGCTTCGTGGCGCCGCCAAGCATCAGCGGCAATATCCTTACTCTCGGCAGTATGCGAACACTGCTCTCACTTTTTTTGAATGGGCAGGTGGTCGCGAGTATATATGTAGGATTTGCGTTCCTCTTTTTCCTCTTGCTGCTCTACATAATCTTGCGGAAGCAGTGGCTGGCAACTGTTGCGTTGTTCGTGATTGCCCTCGCGATCGAGGTATCGGCCTTCGCCGCTTCCGCGCCGCGTCTTTACTGGATTGCGTCGATCCTGATTGCATTGACAATTGTGACAGTAGTAGCCCGGTTTGGACTTTTAGCTACGATGGCTGCACAACTGGTTTTCTTCCTCAGTATCATGTATCCGATGACCACCGACTTTTCTATCTGGTACGCTCCATCAACGGTCTTCGCGCTGGCGATGATTCTCGGATTCGCAATCTTTGGCTTTTACACCTCACTCGGAGGTCAACGACTCTTTGGCGACCGGAGTTATGATTTGGATGATTTGTAGATTACGAAACCAGCCAGCTCACGTAATTACTAACCTGGTCGATCATCACGCCGCCATCTCTTATCAACCCCGTGAAAATCAGGCTCAGACGATCGCCAAGCAGGAGCGGCGCAAAGGCGAGTGATACCGATCCGGCGATAAGCAGGTTGGAAGCAAACTCAGAAAACTCATTTTTCTTCATAGCCGATTTTCTCCAATCTATTTGCTCGAGGGAGAGCGTGGGGGACAGGTACTAAAAGGAGCGTGAGTCTTGTGCACGTCGCGAGTGCACTCGTTGACACTGTGAGCAAGTGATATACCGCCGTTGTTCCCAAAAGGCGGGCTTTGACTGAAGTTATTATCAATGAAAAGTTTACAGGTTTTTCCCGGCGTCGTTGGTCCAACCCGCATGTCGTCAACTCTCGGTCACTCTGCTGCACCTAAACCAAATTGATTTCCGTCTCGAGGAACACAAAAGGGGATGTGGAGCCTCACCTCATTCGTTTGTGTTCTTGGTGCCTCTTTGCGGCCCTCCAAATCAATCTGACTTCTGCCTAACCCAATTTGGGCCAATCTGATTGATCTCCTGTCAACTCCGCAGATCGCATTGCGGAATTTTGTCTACAGAACTTTCGTGGCACCGCTATTGCTCAATGGCCCATCCGTGGTCATTCGACTTGGACCACAAATCCCTTTTGGACCATAACGATGGGCATGCACAAGAGCAAAGCTAAATTAAAAACACAGCGCACGGGTGGTGGCTTCTCGGCCATCGAGCTTCTAGTGACTGCGACAATCCTGACGATTGTCAGCGGACTCGGCGTAATGGGAATTACCCGCGCCCGCGCTTCTATTCGTCTTTCTGGTGCAGCCCGCGAATACGCCTCGTACGTAGAGAAGGCCCGCGTCTTATCCATTCGCAGTCATGCCGACGATGCTGACCAAAGAGCACGCGTCGCGATCAATGACAACAAAATCAGTTACGACATAACGATGGACCTCGACGGCGATGGTGATATGGATACCAAAACGATGCCACTGCCGGAAGGTCTGGCCTTCGACGACGTAGAAACAATCGCGTTTGATTGGCGCGGCCGCACCTGGCACACCTTCAATGGAATTACCTTGTCCAACGATCAGGTCTCGATCACAGTGGTTGGACCTTACGACTCGATCTCAATCGACGTTACCGGGTCAGGCGACGTTACAATCGACAGCGACGTTTTTGACGACGACTTGCCTACCATTCATCTGCGCATCGGTGACCTTGCCGAGGGCGCGACTCCGGCTCCAACACCGGTGACCGGAATACCCACGCCGACGCCTGCTCTGAATCCTTCGCCGGCTCCGGACGCGGCGGCGAGTCCGACGCCAACGCCCGGTCTCGATGGAGTAGATCCAGTAGCCACTCCAACACCTTCTCCGAGCCCGACTGCGACTGCAACACCGTCGCCGAATCCGGCCGCAACAGCAACTCCGACCCCGAGACCAACGCCAACGCCTTTGGTTTGCAGTCTCTCTCTAGATCTAGGACTGGTCATCATGCACCAGGGTGAGAGTGCCACGGTTAAAGTTAGCGTTACTTCAAACGCGCTCGTCTCGCTCACGGCAACTTCAAGCAAGCCATCTGAACTTCAGGTAAGTCCAGGCGGCTCCCAAAATGTCGGCTCCGGAAGCTTTACAAACTTTACGATCAAGGCCAAGAAAGCAGGAACCTATTTAGTAACTTTCAAGTCAAGCTGTGATACGAAAGTAGTATCGGTCACTGTTCTCCCTAAACTGTTATGAAAACCAAGAACCCCAAGAACCAAGAGAGCCAGCGCGGTTTTACCTTGATCGAAACGACGATCGCGTCGCTGGTAATGATGGTAGGCGCCCTCGCTTGCTCTTCGCTGTTCGTCTTCTCGATACAGAACAACGTTGGTGGTGGCGAGCGAGCGCTCGCGATGGCCGTGGCCCAGCAACAGTTAGAACAGATAAGAAGTGTCAGCTACGAAGACACCACGCTGAACGCCGGCACCATTACCTCAACCGTGACAAGTGGTGAAAGAAACTACACCGTGCAGCGAACGGTGACCGACGAAAACAATGCCGACGGCAGTGCAAAGCAGTTAAAGAGAATCACCATCACCGTGACACCACAAAACGTTGGTTTAAGCTGGCAGAGCACGCCCGTTGTGCTCGTTTCAATGCGTTCGACACTCGCCACCGGCAACTACGCTGTCAGTCAATAATCCGCTGAGGCAAAGATCAATGCAGATTCGAAGTTCAAAAAATGATGCCGGCTTTTCGCTGTTCGAATTGATTCTGGCGCTGGCCATCACCATCACCATCATGACCTTGGGAAGCAGCTTACTCGCCGGCTCCTTCCACGTGCGCTCGCGAGAAGATCGCAAGTCAGACGGAATCGCCGACGTGCAGCGTGCGTTGAATATCATGACACGCGAAATCAGCAACGCCGGTTTGAAACTGCCCGGTGAACTCCCGAAGGTTTCGACCAATGGTGTAGTGGCCGGCGATAGCAACAACCAGGAGCTTCGCATAGTCTCCAACCTGAACGGCATGCCCGATTCCGCCAACGGTTATTTCGAAGACACGGACGTGGATGATGCGGATGAAGATCTTAAGTTCCTGATGTACGTCGATGCCGAGCGTGGCCAGCGTTATATCGTGCGCTACGAAAAGAACGGCACTAATCAGACCACCGTACTGGCCAATCGCATTGACTCCTTAATCTTTCGTTACTACGACGAGAAGGTTACTTACGACACGACCGTCACATTCGACCCGACCGCCAACATCAACATTTGCGACATCACGAATGTGAAGAACGCATCCGGCAATGCGAAAAGCGAAGTCTCTCCGGGATCTGCGAAGTATGTGGTGATCGCCGTCGGCGTTACGCTGCCCGCGGTTGGCAATGCCGGTTCACAAGGTTATCAGCCCCCCTCTCAAGTACAACTGACTTCCGACGTAGTTCTGCGCAACTCAATCGTTTACTGAAGGAGTCTGATACCGCAATGAAACGCGATTCGAAAATGAATACAAACAATCGCCGCGCCGGAGAACGTGGCGCAGCCCTGGTAATGATGTTGTTGGCGTCGGTGCTTCTGCTGGGCGTTGGTGGCGCATTGATCATGTCCACGACGATGTCGGCAAACAACTCGATCAGCTCAACCGCGGAAACGCAGGCTTTCTACGTTGCGGAATCAGGGATGCAGTCGGCGCTCAACGTGTTGCGTGGCAATACCAGGCCGCTAGTCGTCCCAACCGACCGGATAAGTTTTCGCACCGCGATCATCCCCAGCATTTCGAATGGCGGCAACGCCGGGCCATTGCGCCTCGCGGGTTGGCTTCCTTACAACGATCCAGCGGATCCGGCGAGCCTCGTGCCGGTTGCGATCGGATCAGTCACTGGCGGTTACAGGGTAACTGTCGAGAACATGGATCCGAACAGTCACATCGTCGCGTTCCAGACCTCCGGAACGATAGACGGAAGCGCTGCTGGAACACCGTCGCAAAAGACATTTGGAACTGTAGGTGGAAATGACGAAGTGACGATTCGCTATTCGGGCCAGGCCGCGACGACGCTAACTCCCGATCCCAATACCTTCCCCTTAACACTCGACTCAGCGCTCGGCAGTTTCGTCATCGAAAGACCAGTCACGAGCACGAAGGATGATGTCGTGATTCCGAAGACCGGGTTCGAATTGACTATTACTCAAACTCTGCCGTGGGCAGCCACTACTTATCTCGAAGGAACATTCGAAGGTGAAGTCGACAGTGCGTCGACGACGGTTAAGGTGACCTTCGACAAAGCCTCGGTGAAAGCTGACGGAACCACCTACGCGCTCAACCTCGCAGGCGGCACAAAGGTTCTAAACCTGTCGTACACCGCTTCTCCAGGCACTACGCAGGTTCCGGCGCGAGTGACTTCTCCGGATCCGAAACGATTGTTGCTGAAGTCTTACGGTCTTGGACCACAAGGAGCGCAAAAGCGTTTGGAGCTGATGGTCAATAAGGCAAATTTTGATTTTGATTTGCCGGCAGGTGTCACGATACGCGGAGCTGATGACTGCACGCCTTTGTCGCTCGACACCGGGAGCAGTGGATCAAAGAAATACTCGGGTATTGATCACGCCGGCGTCGAGCCTCAGCGGCCCAGTTTCGCAGTAACCGGATGCGATCAGGATGATGCGGACAAAGGGATCATCAAACACGATACGGTTGTGGATCCGGAGATTGGAATTCTGGGAGATGACGAAAGTAATCCGGGAACGGTAGACACTCCTTCGTTCCTTGATTCAGCAGACCGGGCGCGTGCTTATCTCGACGACTTGCAAGCCCAGGCAAAAACCTCCGGCCGTTACTTCAAACCCGGCGCCGGTTCGGCGACGACCGTCAGCGACTCGCTCAACCATCCAATGTTCACGTTCGTTGACGGTGATTGCACCCTCGCGGATGGCGCAGGATTGCTCGTAGTGACCGGCACTCTGACGATGCGAGGTAACACGAATTTCAACGGCGCGATACTTGTGCTGGGCCGGGGCGTTTTGATCAGGAATGGTGGTGGTAACGGCGAGATTTACGGCGGAATTATGATTGCTGCGTTCGGTCGTAACGCCGGTAATTTCACCTCTCCAACCTTTTTGACAAACGGCGGCGGCGACTCAACCGTGCAATATGATTCTAATGCGCTCAAAAACAGTTTAGGATCCGGCACAAACGTCTCAGGCGTCCGCGAGTTTTAATCTTGTAAATCTTGTAAATCCGGCAATCCTGTCCTAAGTTAGGCAGGATTTCAGGATTTTGCAGGATTAACAGATGACTAAAATAAAGATCGCTATTCTCCTACTCGTACTGTCCCTTCAAGCCGCCAGCGCCGTGCGGCAGAGTCCCCCGAAGACGATCGCCTTAAAAGACTGCGAGGTCCCGAACGTCGGAAAAGCCAGGTGCGGCACTCTGGAAGTCTACGAAAACCGTGCGACTAAAAAGGGCCGGACGATAAGTCTGAACATCCTCGTCCTGCCTGCAATAAGCAACGAACGTCAGCCGGATCCGCTAGTTTACTTTGCTGGTGGCCCTGGTTCAGCCGCTACGGAAGATGCGCAAGGCATCGCACAGGCATTCGCCCAGATCCGTGTGCATCGCGATCTGCTGTTTGTGGACCAGCGCGGCACCGGCCAGTCGCACCCCCTCAACTGCCCGTTCTACAACCCTGCCGATCCCCAAAGTTATCTCGGGTATTTCTTTCCTCTCGAAGACATTCGCAAGTGTCGCCCGCAGCTCGAACCTACCGCAGATCTAAAGCTTTACACCACTGACATCGCCATCGACGATATGGACGAAGTCAGGGCAGCACTCGGTTACGAACAACTCAATCTCTTCGGCGGCTCTTATGGAACACGCGCAGCACTGACTTACCTCAAGCGTTATCCCAAACGCGTGCGCGCTGCGATCCTTCAAGGCGTCGCCCCCGCGAATTTGTACATGCCCAGCGATTTTCCGCTGGGTATGGAGCGAGCACTTCAGGGTGTGATCGCGGAGTGTGCGGCAGATGAAGCTTGCAATAAAGCGTTTCCGAATTTAAAAGACGAAACGAAATCAGTGTTGGCCCAACTCATCAAGGGACCAGTTGAAGTTGAGGTGCAGAAACCCAACTCGAAAGATCGCGTGAAGGTAAAACTCTCGCGCGACCTCGTCGCGGAAGCGATTCGTTACATGTTGTACAGTCCTGTGCCCGCGAGTCGCGTTCCTTTGTCTATACATCTCGCTGCGCAAGGGAATTTTGAGCCGCTGGCCGAGACCGCCATCGAGTACCGCATCAACCTCGTAGGCAGCGGCAGCAATGGCATGTACCTCTCGGTTACCTGTGCCGAAGATCTGCCGTGGATCAAACCCGGCGAAGGTGAACGAATGGCTGCAAACACGTTTCTCGGAGATTATCGACTGCGCCAACAGCGAGAAGCGTGCGCACTCTGGCCGCGCGCGAAAGTTGAACGTGACTACGCCGAGCCGGTCCGCGCGGATGTGCCTGTTTTGATCGTGACTGGCGAGTGGGATCCGGTGACGCCGCCGTCAAACGGCGATGCAGTGGCAAAGACTCTGCCCAACAGTCTTCACATCGTCGTACCGCATGGCGCACACGGGCTCGGCGGACTGGAAAACATCGACTGCATCCTCCGCATTGCCGCTGAGTTTGTCGAGCGTGGAACACTTATAAGCATCGACACGAGTTGCGTGAAGACCATCCGCCGAAAAGGATTCGCATTGAAGTTATGAGGTGTCCGAGCTGTCATGATGTATTAGCTGACGATGCGCAGTTCTGTGGCAGTTGCGGGATGCCAACGGCGAGGCATCCTGGTGACGCGTCAACTCAGATCGATTTACAACATGAAACGAACTCGGCGACGCGATTTACAGACGAACAGCCCCCCGACCCGCGTGTCGGTCTGATCCTCGATTCCAAATACAAGCTGCTGGAGAACCTCGGCCAGGGCGGCATGGGTTCTGTGTTTCGCGCTCAACGTCTCCATATTGGCGACGAAGTGGCAGTCAAACTTTTGCATCACGATCTCGTGCGTGAGAAGCAGGCACTCGAGCGCTTTCGGCGCGAGGCGCGCGCCGCTGCGATGATCAGGCACCCGAATGTCGTCAGCATCCATGATTTCAACGACGGCACCAGTGACGCAAACGAAGCGTACATCGTGATGGAGTTGGTCCAGGGTGTGTCGCTCGGCGACGTGCTTCGTCGTGATGGACGAATGTCATCGCGCCGCGCCGTGCACTTAATGCACGACATCTGCGCCGGCGTGGGCGTCGCTCATCGCCAGGGGCTGCTACATCGGGATCTAAAGCCCGACAATGTGATTGTTATTCCGCCTGGGCACGAAGGTGATGAGGAAACGGCCAAGGTAGTCGATTTTGGATTGGCGAAAGTGCGGGACGTCGGAGCCTCGACGGCTTTGACTCATACAGGCGCGGTTATCGGCACGTTGTATTACATGTCGCCGGAGCAGTGCAGCGGAGAAGAGCTTGACGCGCGCGCCGACGTATATAGTCTTGGCGCGATGTTTTACGAGATGCTGACGGGTGGTCCACCCTTCCGCTCAAACAATTTCGCAGGTCTGATCGCAAAACATCTTCACGAACCGCCGCCGCCTTTCCCAAAGTCTCTCGAAGTACCGCCGGCGCTTGAAGCGGTATGCTTGCGTGCGCTGGCAAAGGACCGCAATCAGCGCCAGCCGGATGCGATTGCTTTTGGACGTGATTTGCAGGGCGCTTTGACGGCGCCAGTCGTTCATCAACCGTCGCCTTCTGCGGCTCCGTTGCGGCACACGTGGCGCTGGGTACTCGTCGCTTCCGGAGTTTTCGTGGCCCTGTTAATCATACTTGGATTAGCCATTGCGATACCGTTTGCAGTGGAACGCATCAAAGCGTCTCGTGCGGTTGTAACGGATCAAACGACTAACCAGAACAGCTCTCCAATCGAGTCGCCTGAAGTGGTATCAAGCTCAACTGAAGATCTCGGAGGTACCTGGACGGGAACGTATGGACCATCAGGTTCTGCCGCAAAGCTCATCATCAATCAGAACGGAGATAAGCTGGACGGCACCCTGGAACAAGGCGCGATTCGTGTTGCGTTCGATGGGACATACGATTCGAAGTCGCGGACTCTGTCGATGAAGCAGAGTAAGGTGTTGAGCGGCGACGGCTGGAGTCTTGGAGAAGACGCGGGAAAGCTTTCGGACGATGGTCGGAAGATCAGCGGAACGGGCAAAGATCCGATGGGCGGTGCGTTAGGAATGTCGTACGAATGGTCGTTTACGAGAAAGTGATAGGTAGAGATCAACCACAAAGGCACCAAGACACAAAGTTTTATTTTTGTTGTCGTAGTGCCTTCGTGGTTTAAAAGTTAGTTCAGTAGCTGCAGCCCGAGGATCTGCTCGATGATTGTCCCGAGAATGCTGTAGCTTCCATTCGAATACCGGCCGTATTGTGAACGGCTGTAGTAACCGTCCTCATAGCCACGCCTGAATCCTTCACGGAAGTAATACTGATACTCGTTCAGATCAACGTAGTAAGCATCGTAGCCATAGCTCGCATCCTGGTAGGCATACGCCTCCTCAGGATTAAAGCCATAGCCGTCCTCACGGTCGGCTTGACCGGCGTAAAAGCCCTCTCGATAACCATCATTGATCGCGCGCTGCAACATCTCCGCGCCATACCTGTTGGTCTCGTAGTAGCTGCTGCCGCGACGGTAACGATAGTTGTACGGGCCGTAATCGTTGTAGCGCCACTGCTGTAGCCGCAACTGATCGCGACGCAGTTGTTCAAGATAACGTTGCTGGTAACGCAACTGGTTCAGACGTCGTTGCTGCTCGAGCACTCGCTGTCGCTGGTAGAGGTAACTCTGTCGTCGTTGCCAATCCTGGCGATAACGTTGGGCGCGCTGCTCTTGCTCCTGCCGCCAGTTACGCTGTCGCAAGTTATTGTCGCGATCGCGATCGTTACGGTCATTGCGGTTGCGGTCCCAGTCGCGATCGTTACGACCATCGCGGTTGCGGTCCCAGTCACGATTGTTCTGCTGCTGCTGTCGCTGCCGTTGCCACTGTTGCTCACGCTCCTGCGACTGGCGAATCTGTTCCTCGCGTTGCCGCTGCCAGCGTTGTTCACGTTCCTGCGACTGCCGGATCTGATCCTGGTGCTGTTGATCGTTGCGTTGCTGCTGTTGGCGCTGTTGTTCCCAGCGTTGTTGCCGTTCGAGACTGTCGCGCTGTTGCTGTTGACGCTGTTGCTCCCAACGCTGCTGCCGTTCCTGGCTGTCGCGCTGCTGCTCCTGCCGGCGTTGCTCCCAACGCTGCTGCTGTTGCACCTGTTGCTCGCTGCGTTGCTGCGGCTGTGCAGCCTGGCGATCGTTCCCGCCTTCCCGGCGGGCTTCGCGGCGGCTTTGTCGTTCCTGCTGCCGCTGCTCGCGCTCAGCCTGGTTTTCCTGCCTCCGCTCCTCGCCGCGGCCACGCCTGCCCTGCGCATTCGCAAGGTCGCTCGCGCCCAACAGCGCAGCTGACACGGTTAAAGACAATCCGATTTGTTTTAAGTATTTCACGTTCGTTCAGTTTCCTTTCAGTACTGACCGGCGGGAGAGAGGTCGACATGCCCTGTTTGGCAACCTGTATTCCATGCGGAATTGCCGGGAAATCGTTGTAGCAATGTAGTTTTACGAGACGATTTGATTCAGCGAAGTAACGATATGGGTTAAAAATCAGGCCACGGATAACACGGATTTTTACCGGATCGGTCTGGATCTGCGTTCATTCGTGGCCTGTCTTCCTCTTGTGTTGCGAGCCGATGGCGATTAAGTGACAACTGACCCGTCGGCCCGAGTAGGCATGATGCTTGCCAAAATACCGGGCAAAACAACGTGAGGGGGCTGTTATGAACAATCTGAAAGTGTGGCCGCACCTGACAATCGTGGCGGTGGTGTGCGCCGTTCTTGCCGGCGTTGGCGTGGGCCTTTGGATGAAGCACGAGCAAACGGCTTCAGCCAAAGCATTGCCAAACGCCGCTCGCATACAACGTATCGAAGGAGACGTTGCGCTCGACAACAGCAACGCCAGTAACACCGCGGACGATCAGTGGATCGCCGCGACCGACAATCAACCTTTCTCTGTCGGCGATCGCATTTACACACGCGACAACTCGCGCGCGAGTTTGGCGTTTACCGGACGCAACTTCGCGCGGCTCAATCCAAACACATCGCTCGACGTGCTTTCACTCGCCGATCGACGTACGCAGTTGGCGCTGCGCGACGGCTCAGCGATCTTCGACGTCGGCTACCTGAACTCAGGCGACCTGTTTGAAGTAGCGACACCGTATGGCGCAGTCGATTTTGAACAGCCGGGTCTATACAACGT
>JBKPJS010000216.1:0-6471 GCA_046730815.1 Acidobacteriota bacterium | reverse complement strand
GCACTCGTCCGATCAACTGCCGCGTGCCTTGATAGTCTCCGAAGAAGAACGTGTTGTCCTTAATAATTGGTCCGCCCATTACAAAGCCGAATTGGTTGCGCCGGAAGACGGGGTTGTTTGGATTTGCAGCAGTGGCAGGCGCAAACAAGTTGCGAGCGTTCAGTGCTTCGTTTCTTACAAACTCAAACACCGATCCGTGGAAGTCGTTGGTTCCTGATTTTGTAGTCAGGTTAACGACTCCGCCGTTGAAGCGCCCGAACTCCGCTGGTGGACTGTTAACCTCCACCTTGAACTCCTGCACTGACTCAATCACCGGAAAGAAAGCAATTTGTCCCGGCTCCGGCTGAAGCACCGATATCCCGTCGAACAAATACTCATTGGTTCGCGGGCGACCACCGTTGATGCGCGGAAACGATGGACCAGCAGTTGTCGGCGGAGGCTGCGCGACACCCGCAGACAGACTGACGAGTGAAAGAAAGTTTCGTCCATTGAGTGGGAGATCAATGATTTTGCGATTGTTAACGACCTGGCCCAGGCTACCGCTTTCCGTTCTCAGCGGTGAAGCGTCTTCGCTGATGGTAACGCTCTCGCTCAGTTGTCCCGGCTCAAGCGTTATGTCAAGGCGTACTCTCTCCCCGGTGGCGAGTTGGACGCCGGAACGCATGTAAGTCTTGAAACCTGGGACCTCAACTGTAACCGTGTAATGGCCGGGCTTTAAATTAGTAATCGTGAAAGTGCCCGCCTGGCCAACGATTGAGGTGAATACCAGCATCGTGGAGTCTTCGGTTACGCGTATGCGACCTTGAGCAATCAGCGCGCCGCTTTGATCGTGAACTACTCCGGTGATCTCGGATCTTCCGGCTTGCGCGCGCATCGCTGGCGCTCCTATAAAACCAAACAAGAGCGAGATAGCGAGACATCTCATGAGATGAGGCATGACGTGCTCCTAAACTGACCCTGATGATTATTGCTTAAATGAATGCGACACTTAGTCTCTAATCACCATTACCTCGGTTGCTTTGATCAGAGCGTAAACTGAGCTGCCCTTTTTCAAGCCGAGTGCTTTGGTTGCATCGCTGGTGATAATTGAAGTAATTGATTGACCACCCACGTCGATCGTTAGCTGGACCAGCAAACCCTCGTAGCGAATGTCGGTGACAACTCCACGCAGCTTGTTACGACCGCTGATGGCCTCGATGCCGACCGGTTTTCCACGGTGTGTCCTGGAGCGCACAACTCCGGAGATTCGCTCGATCTCGCTACGCGCAACGCGATGATGTCCGCCGACAGTCTTCACTGAATGAACTTTGCCTTTGTAGATCCATTGCTTCAGTGTTGGGTAGCTGACGCCTGCCAGTCGAGCTGCCTCCGCCGGTTTCATTAACTCTTCCATGCGCTCTCTATACATTTGTAGACGGTTTTAGTCAACATAAGAATGCGCTTTTATACAGTTCAATACGATTTTGGCCGCAGATTTCGCTAATGACGCAGATGATTAAATCTGCGTTCATCCGCGGAAATCTGCGGCTAACCTTTGTCGGCTATCGTGAAGGTCTAAAGGTGACGGTCAGTTGAGGTCGCAAAGTTTCATCTGGGCTTTCGCTGCTGTGAAATACTTTCGCGGTAGCAGCCTTTGATTCATCGCCGATGATTATCCAACCGAAATTCTTTTTAGGTGAGTTGACCCATGTCTGTACATCCGCCACGAGCCTTGGTGTGGAATTCCAGGTGTACACGCCGGCGGCATTGACTTCAGTCTTCGCGCTGGAGATCTTTAAGTAGTCACCGCCCGGACGAGCCCAACGGCTGGTTGGATACACGCTATAGATCCAAGTCGCATCGCCTGCCTGTGCCTCCGCACCTCGGCCACCCTGGGCGACAGAAGCCCCCTCTTTCCAGAATCGCGAAACTCGATACAAATTGATCGTGGACGGCTGATCAGCACCAGCGCTCAGTTGCAGCGTCATGGTTAACGTAACCGACAGAATACGAGAGCGCGGCGGAATTGCCCCTGCAAAGTCAAATGTTATTAACCCTCTCCTCCTGGACTCTTCAGGCTGGCCCGTGCGGCCCACGAAGATGGTTTCACCTTCTGAGTTCCCGAGAAGTCCCTTTGCACTCTCGATGAGTGTCGTGTCCTTGGAAGGTTGTAATTGTTTGGTTTGTTCGGCCGCGGTTTTACGCTGGGCCGCCGTTTCGGTTATGGACCAGCCGAGCAAGACAATTAACAAAAATGTGATTAAGCGCTTCATAGTAGTGTTCTCTTTCTAGTGTTAGACCACTGCGCAAGGCCCTGGGCCATCACCTACCACCTCGACGTTCTGCATCATCCCGAGGTCCGAGTGTAAAAGAATGTGGCAGTGAAGAACGAATCTTCCCGGATAGTCGAGGAAGCGCGACCTGATTTTAACGCTTCCGTCGCTTGGCAGGCTCACCGTATCTTGCCAGGGCCAGTACTCAGGCGCGACACCGGGCTGCATCACCTGAAAGTGATTGACGTGAATGTGAAACGGATGTTCCGCTCCCGTCTCATTCACGACTTCCCACTCCTCAGCAGTTCCTAACTTCACCGTGTGATCGACACGATCCAGATCATACGGCTTATCATCGATCAAGAACGCGTTCGTGACTGGTCCGTCACCCTTGCAGAGTTTCGCGTTGGGATAAGCTTTGCAAACATCGCCGCGAGCCTGATCCGGACATATCTGAAATCTGACAACTCGACGTTTAACGATCTCATCGTCAGTAATCGGTCTCAGAAACGGCGGCAACGATCGCACCGGCGCGGGCAAAGGCGTGTTGAGTGGTCTACCAGTACTTTCGATCCAGGCGAGCACTTGATCTCGCGCCTGGCCCTGATAACGGCGCTTAAGCATTTTGTATTTTCCCGCCTGACGTAAGCGCACGAGAAAGTCGACACGCCCCGCCGGAGGCAAGACGTATGACGTTCGTCGCAGTCTCCGGCGCAGAGGATAACCGTCGATCGCGATCACCATGAACTCCTGTCGTCTATTCCGGCTGTCGAGCAGTTGCAGGTCCATGTATCCGCCGGGTGTTGCAGTAGCATTAATAAAGCGCCAGCGTTGGACCTCGCCGGGTTGCAAGCTAAGTGTGGGTTGAAATTTTCCGTTTACTGTATAAGGACCGTGCGGGTGGTCGCAGGAATAAAGTTGCTCCGCACCTTTTCCCACCAACTCCTGCACCAGCCAGATTAAGTCGCCGCTTTCAGGCACCAGTTTTTCGTCGTCCGGCTCCTCGACAATTAATGCGCCGGCCATTCCGTTCATTACTTGCAGTCCAGTCGAACCGTGCACATGCGGGTGGTACCAAAACGTACCTGCCGGCTGCTTCTCCGGCAGTTTAAAACACAACTGATATTCGGATTGTGGTTCGATTCGCAAAAAAGTGTTGTCGGAAGGCGCCTGAGGCGAGACGTGCAGGCCGTGCGTGTGAATGTTGGTCGTATTAAAGCAATGGGGTTGATTGACGTGTTCTTTTCCGCAATGCTCGCCTGGTCCAGGAAGATCGTTGGATACTTTCAGTCTCAACTCTTCACCGGCGCGAAGTCGCAACGTTGGACCAGGAATGGATCCGTTATAACAACGCGTGTTCTGGAGTCGCACGCTGCCAGGAATCGGAACGTCTGCCTGGACCACGCGGAGATGCGTTTCCAATTTACCGTTTTTCGATGTTTGAAGCGGTGGCTGTGTGAAAGGCTCGGAACTACTCGCCGCGGCTGGCTGTTGGCTTTGTGGAAAAGCTATCCCAGCAGACGCTAACAGTGTGGCGATGCCAGTCATTCCGCCGGTGAGAAAGCGCCGCCGTGTTAACTTCTCCCGAGTTTGGCCGGACATGACTACAAGATAGCTTCCAGCCACAAAAAAGCACAAAAGGATTTCCGCTGTTTTTTGCCTTTTGTGCTCTTTGTGGCGGATCCTTTTAAGTTGGACACCTGCTGGTGCGATCAATGCAAGCTTTTGTGGCTGCAGGATATTCGTGTACGGGTTCGTTCGGACCAACTCCGTCACCTACTAGCTTGACGTCAATCATCATTCCCACATCCTCATGCACAAGAATGTGGCAATGGGTAACGTATTCGCCATCGTAAATCAGAAAGCGGCTGCGTATCTTCAACTGCGTCGGCGGCCCAGCCTTATTCGGATTCGCCACCCCTGGAAGCGGGACAGTATCCCAGAAAGGCCATGTGCATGGGTCCTTCGGATCCATCCGAGTCAGATTGAAAAGCTTGAGATCGGCGTCCGAAACTTCATAGTCGAAGGCTACACCTAATATCTGAAATGGATTGAGGTGGACGTGAAACGGGTGTGTATTTGATTGAAGAACACCCGCTGCGCCGTCCGCCCAGTTCTCGAGCGTCCACTCCTCGGCGGTATTCAACTTCACCTCGATGGGTTTGTTGTCGGCATAGTAAGCACCGTCGATTTGGAAACTCGCTTTTGCAAAATTTTGGAACTTAACTGGTTCAGCTCGAACGGTGTCCACATTCCAGATCGCATTCAGATAAGCGGGCTTCTTACCGGGAATAACTTTTGGGATCTTGTCTTTATACAACGAGGGTTGCACGTCGATGTACATAAGCACCCGTTTGGTGGTGTTACTGGCCAACGTGTAATTCGTTGAACTGGGATTCAGGACACTTTCCAACGGGAAAGCATCCTTGACCAGGGTGTAAAGACCTGGTTCGAGATTAATTAAGAAGTCGGCGCGATTGCCGTTTCCCATCAGGTGATATCGCACCGGTTGCGGATTGATACCATAGAAGGAAAGGCCATCTATGGCGATTAGCCACATCACCTGGTCGTTCGGACCAGGCGGGGGAACCGTGTTGGTGCACGTCTGGGTCTTAACGAGTCTGAGCTTCATCAATGTCCGTGGCGTCGCGCCGATATTGATGAAGCGGAAGCGCATATTTTGGCCGGCATTCATCTTCAGGGTGGGCCTGCATAAGCCATTGACAAAGACTTGAGTCGGCGGAGCGTTGTTTGGAGCACCGTAAACAGGAGGAAACCCAATCTTCTTCGGGTTTGGAAGTATCTCCTGCAACACAAACACTATGTCCAGATCGTCGCGAGCTACTTGTCCCTCAGGAGGCTCGCGAATAATGATGGCCCCAGCCATACCGCCCGACACCTGATAAGCGGAAGCTCCATGCAAGTGAGAGTGGTACCAATTCGTGCCCGGCGCGTGCATATCTGGCAGAACTATTCGATAGTCGTTACTTTGACCGGGAGAAATGTCTACCAGCACATCATCCGAGGAGAGTTTCAACGGCGGATTAGTGCCGTTTATCTCGTAAGGACCACAGTGCTTGTTGCCGTTGCTGTCGATGCTGCACGGAGACACCTGAAGACCATGAACGTGCAGATTGGTATGCTGAAAGCATGCCGGGTTGGGCGGAGTAACGTGGTGATCACCAGGGCACTTGTCACCCGCGTACGAGATTGTAAGATTGTTTTTGAGCGTAAGATTTATTGACGTTCCAGGATCGACATACAACGAAGGCCCGGGCAGCGCTCCGTTGAAAACCGGTTGCAGACCTGTCGTTGGTGTTGTCTGGCCGGGGCACGAAGGGGTCCATTCGAGGGGCTCAGCGCTCAGCGAATATTCAAGGACATTTTGGCCGTCGATTATTTTAGCGAACACCGGCTTGGGCTCAGAGAAGGGCACGTCGTTGCACTCGCCGGTTAATCGTGCCTGCAATTTGGTGGTAGTGCGGCGGCGTTGCGCGATCGATTCCAACGGATTAGCTAGCGTTACTGCCGCCGCGCCAGCGCCTATCTTCAGAAATCCGCGGCGGCCGAGCTTACCTTTAGAACCGGTTTCTTGATCGTTATTAGCGGTTTGTTTAGAAGAAAGGCCAGTGCGCTTCTTTCGTTTCATCAGAGAGCCTCCTTTGAGGGGTTAAAGTGGGAAGCAAGTGGTCATGCCGAAAAAGAGTCGACAGCCGCAGTGGCCCCCGCGGCTGTCGACAATTCAGACAAGCTGCTCAATCTAGGTTGACCGGCGCTTGCTGGTGCGCTCAATGCACTTTTTTGCTTCGTCGGGATAGTCGTGCACGGCTTCTCCCGGTTCTTTTCCCTTGCCATTTATCTTGACGTTAATCATCATCCCAGCATCCTCATGCACAAGAATGTGGCAGTGAGTGACGTATTCGCCATCGTAAATCAGGAAGCGGCTCCAAATCTTCAACTCTTTGCCCGCGGGCTTAGAGGGGTCCGGTTTGTCCGCCCCTGGGAGCGCGATGGTATCCCAAAAAGGCCAGTTGGCCGGATTATCCTTATCCATCTTCGCTACGCCTGAATGAAGATCGGCCTCGTCGACTTCAAAATCGAAGGGCACGCCGACAATTTGAAACGGATTTAGGTGGACGTGAAACGGGTGTGTATTTGATTGAGGAACGCCATCGGGAGCGCCGTTCTTATAGTCCGCCCAGTTCTGAAGTGTCCACTC
>JBKPJS010000215.1:0-8819 GCA_046730815.1 Acidobacteriota bacterium | reverse complement strand
CACGGACGCCACCCAGTATTTATCTGGGCCTGCAAACTCTGGGAATGAATGCAGGAGTTCTGGCGAGCGGCACTGTGCAGGGCGGCGGGTTCACGATTCGAAACGTCCCGCCAGGAGAAATGTATTTCTTCGTTAACCTCGAGGGGAATATCGAACGACTCTATCTGAAGTCGATTACATTGAAAGGTAAAGATTTGTTGCGCGAGCCGCTCGAAGTTGGAAGTGAAACAAATATTGAAGGCGTAGAAATTGTGCTTTCTCCTGAAGTTGCAACCTTCAATGTTCGCGTTCGGACCTCCCGCGGAGAACCCGTAAGTGAGGTCTCGATGACCTTAGTGCCGTCCGATGCTGCGCGATGGGATCGAAAAGAAGCGCAGCTTTTCGGGACGACTGACACAAACGGCAGGTGCACGATCATCGGCGCTCCGGGTGAGTACCTGGTGTTTATTCTGCCGTCCGGGGTGCGAGGGAGTACGCTGCAAAAAAGTGAGATCGAGCAGCATGCTGCCGGGGTGCAACGCGTGTCGCTGCGACCTGGCGAACGCCGAGCTTTCGATGTCGTGATTTCTGGCAACAATTAGAGCTGCGAGATGATAATTTGAATTTATCGCCTTTTAAGAAAAAACAGGTAATAACGGTAAATCACCCTTCGTGCGGTCAGTAGTGTAATATCTGCCCGGAGCTAAGCAATTGAAACGTTGCCCTGAATGCAATTCATTCTTTCCCGATGCAGAACATTTCTGCGAGCTTGACGGCACGCCGCTCGTAACTGTCGACGATGCGCCCAAGCCGGTGCCTGTTGTTCCTCACTCAAACTCGAGCCGAGGGCTGCTACCAATCGGAGCGCTGATGGGTTTTCTCCTCGGACTCCTGCTGTTTTTGGTTTACTTCGCTATGTCACGTCAAACGGCGCAGGAAAATTCCAATACATCCAGTTCCAGTTCAAGCGCGCAGCAACAAGAAGCTCTTCATCCTATACAGCCGGCGCCGCGGGCAACTGCCAATCCTTCACTCGAACCCTCGGTCGAGCCTTCGGCGTCTCCAAGCGAAACTCCCTCGCCTCAGAATAGCCCGCAGGTTGTATTGAACAGCTCAAATCCAATCTCAACTGCGGCAGGCGCAAAGGGCAACAATGAGCCCGTTCTCATCAGGCTGGATAGTGGTGTCACGATTGAAGCTGACGAAGCATGGCAAACCTCAGAAGGAATCTGGTATCGCAAAAACAGTATCGTATCTCTTCTTGATCCACGGAACATTAAAGCAATTGAGAAAGTGTCGCACGCTTCACCTCAGCCATCCGCCTCGACCAAGCCTCCATCGCCATAGAAACTCTGCCGTCTTCGCCCACGCGTCACTCGGTTAAGGCTTCACTGCCTGACGAGGCTTTGCCTCAAAGTTTTCAACCACCAAAAAGCACAAAGCACTAAAGCATGTCCGCTGATTTTGTGCCTTTTGTGCTCCTTTGTGGCAAAGCTGCCTGACGATATGCTAATGCCAGCCAGTTTAGCGCAGCATGAATTTCTGCATCTGACTCCATCAGGAACGAGATCCATTTCGCCTCCGGAGTTGACGCTACGATCCGCTTGTCAGTGCGGAGTTTAGCCATAATGTGCCGCGGGCGCTTTAAGAGTCGGAAGGCGATACTGTCAGGTACATCCATTGCTCGCGTGCGGGGCAACACTGCGAAAATGTTCGGACCGCGATAGATCCCATTCAGCCCGAACATGGCACGGGAAGTGACGTTGGGCCAGGCGAGCATCTCGGCTTCGAGCAGCCCTGCTAGTCGCTTCATCTCTTCCGACACGTGCAGAAGCTTGGGCCGACCGCGGCCAATCTTGTTAGCGGATCTTCTTTTAAGTGGACTGCCTTCTCGCTGTTCAACGCGCATAGCAATTCACCTGAGTTTCCAACTCCACTCCGAACTGACGATCTTAACCGCACTATCCCGGGTTTGTAACGGAACCCATAAAAAGCACGACCCCGGTCAGGTTATCGCGAATAGCAAAGAAAAACGGACGATCTACCTTCATCGAGAATCTTTCTCGCGGCTGCTGAACCGAAGTCACGCCGACTACCACGGACGTTACCGCTGCAGCCTCTGTACCTTCCTCGTTCACTTCGCACAACGCCTTATGCTTAACCTGAGAGATGTAGAGCTGGTTGCCGTCCGCTATTTGAGAAAAGTTGGCACGCGAATCGAAAGCTTCTGCCATTCCTATGGCCTTCAGCGCATCGTTCAGATCCGACTCCCAGTCGGTCTTAAAACGCGGCAACTTCAAGTCACCAGGTGTTACGCCGAAACTTTTCATCCACACGTCCCAATTATCAGGTGTAAGGTCTCGCTCAAACTGATCCAAACTTGTCTGCTCGTCAGGTAAGAAAACGTACATGCTCACGCTGCCCTTACCATACGGCAGAGCGACTGATTGAAAATTCTTGCCCTTATAGTAGAAGTAGTCTCCGGATTGCGACATCATTGGGAGTTCCTTTCGCTCCCCGCCGGCAAGTCTAAACACGTCCTGCTTCGTATGTTCCTTCTTGAATTCCACCTGCCATTGCGCTTTGAAGTAAATTGCGTTGATTAGAAAAAGAACGGTCTCGGATTCAATCCGGTCGACAATTTTGTCAATCTTACCTTCCGTGTGTCTCTTCACCCATGAGTTGATAGTGTCCGCTGCTGCCGGATCTGCAAAATCGAGACTCGCTGTTTCGGCTGCGTAATGCTGTTTGTTGCGCTCGATAAACGCCGGCTTAATGGCGAATCCGTTTCTGGCCCAAATTGAGTTAGCGATTTTGAGTTGTATTTTCGGATCTGTTGGAGCAAGCGATTTCAGATCGGCAAAGGCCCGGTTTACGTCTTCGAGGCTCATTCCCTCAATTTCCAGGGCACGAGCCATCGTCTGGCGCGTCGTTCCATCTGCGCCGTTATAAGTCATTGCTAAAGCCAGCATCACGCTCGCGGGAGAAATAAAAGTGTTATTACTGGTACGTCGCTTCAGAATCTGCTCGTAAAGCTTGAACGAGAACCTGGAGGTGGCCGCAGTCAATCGATTGTCAACTTGTTTGTTTGCTCGTTCGTTCTCAAGTCGTCGCCGCGCAACGTCTCCGTTATTTGCCAGACTGGGGGGCAGAGCCAGGTTCGAGCACGCGATAAACGCAATAAAGCTGGCAATAAGAGCTTTCGTAGAGTGAGCTTTAATCGAGGACTTAGAAAGAAAATACGGCATGATCTTAGTTCCTTTCAGCACGTTGCCTGTAGGGTTCAGAGAAAGAACGCTATCACCGAGCGCCACTTGCAAGGCAAACTTTGTTCGTTACATCAAGTTGCTTAATGGCGCCCTGCTTTGCATCAAAAGTCCTCCATTACAAAAGCACAAAACGCACTAAAGCATGTCCGCTGTGCCTTCTGTGCTCCTTTGCGCGGATCTTCCTGCAACGAATCGGACTTGGTACACTCTTGAGTCAGCATAATGGTCCGGGAATAATCGATTAGGAGTAACGTTATGGTATTGAAGCGTGCTCGTTGGTCCAAGCCCGACATTCAGCGAGCAGTTGCAGACCTCGAAGTAAGCGATGAAGTGTTACGCGGCAGCGCGGTTCGCGCCTTCTGCCCTTGCCATGCCGGCTGGTCGGACTTCGAGCAGCATGTAGACCTCGTAATTCGCCGGTTGAGAGACCCCAGCCGCATTGTGCGTCGAAATGCACTGCACGTATTTGAGGATGCGGTTCGGATGCAACTAGCGGGGGATCTCCAGTATTACGTCCAGGCTGGAGAAGAAAAGATTGGGGAGAAGCGAGCGTGTGCTCGCTACCGGTCGATGGCGGAAAGGCTGGAAGCAAGAAGGGAAAAAAGAAAGAGAAGGTGTAAGAAGCGTTCACGAAGCGATGAGCCGTTCAATTGAAGAAGCTTAACTTCACCTAATTGACCTCGGAGGGTCTACATGAAAATCCAAGACGTCTCACAAACGAATTCATCCTACTTAAGCGGCAAGTGTCTCCTGCGAATCGTTCTTGTCGCGACTCTCATAACCTCCGCAACACTGGTCGTAACAGCGGAGGACAATGACGTCGAGCTCTCTGTGGCCAGAATGGCGAAGGTCGGATTTGCCACTTCGCCCAGCTTCTCACCGGATGGTTCACGAATCGCGTTCATCACTAACATGAGTGGACTGCCACAGATTTGGACCATGCCCACAACCCGTGGTTATCCCTCGCTCGTTACGTCCTTTGACGATCCAGTTGGCTTCGTAAGATGGTCACCGGACGGGCAGTGGCTTGCTTTCAATCTCGCTCCGGGAGGCGGCTTCAATGAACAAATCTACGTCGTCCGGCCTGATGGAACCGGACTGCGGCGCCTGACTGAGGGCGGTAAGGAAAACAACTTCCTCGATGGCTGGTCGCCTGACGGACGTTTCATTGCTTTCTCTTCGAACCGCCGCGACCCTTCTGCCACTGATTCATACTTGGTCGAGGTCGCTACAGGGCAGTTAAAAATGGTCGCTAAGAACCAGGGTATCGGCTCGATTGCCGATGTAAGTCGCGATGGCAAATACGCCATCGTCAATCGACTTGTGAATCGTGGCGATAACAATCTCTATCTTGTCAGACTATCAGACGGCAAAGAAACGCTTTTGACTCCTCACGATGGACCAGGAACATTTGACGGAATTCGCTTTTCGCCTGATGGGCGTACGCTCTACCTTATTTCAGACAATGACAGAGACCTGACCGCGCTCGCTCGCGTGCGCCTGGGCCAGGACGATCAACCCGGGGCCATTGAAGTGCTCGCCGCTCGCGATGATGGCGAACTTGCCGGCGCCGAAATGAACGAACAAGGAAGTCAAATGGTGTTGCTGTGGAACATTGCGGGTCGCAGCGAACTGAGCTTCTATGACATCGGCGCAGGAAGAACAAAGCCAGGTCCCAAATTGCCGGCTGAGATTGCCGGCGCAACCGATTTCTCGGATGATGGGCGGCGACTCGCAATGGCGATCTCCGGCGCCTCCTCGCCCGCCGACATTTGGGTTTTCGACCTGAGTTCTAAACAGTTCACTCAACTTACTCAAAGTCCTCACGCGGGCATCGATTTGTCGAAGCTGGTCCGACCGGAGCTGGTTCGCTACAAAGCACACGACGGGCTCGAACTCTCGGGTTGGCTCTATCGACCCACAGGCATGACAAAGCCTGGTCCAATCGTGCTGAGTTTTCACGGTGGACCTGAGGGCCAGGAACGTCCCGGCTTCAACAGTATGTATCAGGCGCTGCTATCGCGCGGCATCGCAGTGTTCGCTCCTAATGTGCGCGGGTCTTCCGGGTTTGGCAAAAGATTTGTGAACCTTGACAACGGAGCTCTGAGAGAGAACGGCATCAAGGACATCAAGGCGAGTGTTGATTACGTCGTCAGTGCAGGCGTGGCAGATCCGAAGCGGGTCGGAATTATTGGTGGAAGTTACGGTGGTTATATGGTCATGGCCGGATTGACAGAGTACCCGGACCTGTTTGCAGCGGGCGCGAACCTGTTTGGCGTAGTTAATTTCGAGACGTTCTTCAAGAACACGCAGCCATGGATGGCGGCCATCTCAAAAATTGAGTACGGGGATCCTGACAGAGAGGCTGAGATGCTGCGCCGGCTTTCGCCACTCACTCACATCGATCGCGTAAAGGCGCCCACGATCGTTCTGCATGGTGCGAACGATACGAATGTGCCTGTGATTGAAGCAGAGCAAGTGGTCGAGAATTTGAAGAAACGAAATGTTCCGGTTGAGTACGTGTTGTTTCCGGATGAAGGTCACGGGTGGCGAAAAACACCGAATCGCATTCGATCCACGGTTTCGATCGTAAGATTCTTTGAGAAGTATTTGAAGGGAAGTTAGCCACAGATTGCGCGGATGAAGCCACGGATCTGCACGGAGGTGTGTTGAAGATGGTGTACGAACCGGCCATCTTCAACATTTTGAGCCGACGCACCATCATCGAGGTGCGGGCGAGTTGGTCCAGTTGACTGAGACTGTCTTTACACGATTTGTTATCGAGTGACTCTCAGTTCTCGATCCTTACAGATTGATTTTTGCTAGTAGCCCTCCGAACCGTCCCTGTGGTTGAGGCTCGGGGACGGTCCGGAATCATCGTTCTCGATCATTGCCGGCCAGGAGGTGGAACGTTAACTATCGACCCGAATAAGCCGTGCTCTTCTTCAGCAGGTCCGGCCGTAAAGAACAGCGTGTTTGTCGGCCCATTTGCGCTGGCTCCGTGACCAAATTGAAGCGCCCAAAGACCGTCGATCTGGATCGGTTTTCCCGCCGCGGAGTGAAGCAATCCGACAGCTTCGAATTCACCATCCTCCAGGCGAAACGCATGAATACGACCATCTCCAAAGTTGCCAACTAGTAAGTCGCCGCTGAACCTTCCGAAATCAGCAGGCGCCAGAGCCAACCCCCACGGAGAGTTCAGTTCGCCCATCGAAGCGACGCGACGGATAAACGCACCCGAGGTAGTGAAGGCGTCGACGAAACCATTTCCCGGGCCGGCAACATCATCCTCTGTATCTTCGTCCCGGAGCGCGTATGTCACATAGATCGTGCCATCGATGTTCTGGATACCAAATGGCGCAAAGCCGGGCGGAAGGGTCGGATCTGTGAAGGCTCCAGGTATCGTAACAGCGTGAAAAGAGGCATCGAAGATATCAACAGCGCCATTATGGAAATCTGTCGCATACAAAAACTGTCCATTGGTGGCACTATCGATGGCCAGACCTTTATAGATGGCGTCATGAGCTGGGGCCTGCGCATTTGGCACGACGGTAACGACAGGGACGCCGCGGAATGCCGAGAGTGTGCCGTCCTCACTGGCGAAGATGAAACGTGCCGCGCTCGTGCCTGCCCCGTTGTTAACGACGAAGCCGTTGCCGCCATTGAAAACAATGCCAGTCGGATTTCCCTGCTCGCCACCAACACCGGGAACCGTAACCGTCAATGGAAAGGTGCCGGTCGCAACATTGTAGAGCGTAGACTTTCCGGTTCCATTGTCAACGATCCACCAGGGTGTTGTTGGACCAGACACTAAGCCCCACGCATTAACAACATCGGCATTAATATGGTCTGCCGGCACAAAGCCATCAGAAACAAGATTGTGCTGAGCATAGAACTGCGATGGTCCAGCGGTAATAGGTGCGTCAGCTATCAATCTGGACGAAGCAGTTACGAGTGGTTCTTGAGCGCTATATATAATCGCGCACAGGATAGCTACCATCACACTAAGAATCGTTATGATGCGTTTCGATCTGTCTCGCATAATTTCGGCTCCTTCCGAGGTAATCCATGATCAACCAAGTACGACAAAGACTGCGGTGTACCTGCGCCGAGTGGGACCAATAAAAGTCCTCAAGGGATATTAAGCGCAAGTCAAAACCGCGCGGCTCAAGCTGTCGATTTGAAAGGGGACTGGTTGGTGAAACCTATTACCGTTCGTAACTATTGTCAAGAGGATGAGCCTCAGGACATGTCAACAGTTGGTCCTCTGTAGACCGCAAACGAGGCACAAACGCTTGGAGCGCGATTCCCATATGAACTTAGCCGTTTGAACATTTGTCCCGACGGCTGAACCGAAATCAAGAAGTCATCCAGAAATCGAAAAGTTGAAACAAACCTGCAGCGGGGGCGCAAATTTGTGCGAAGATAGGCCGGCTATTGTAAGTTCCTCATTCTCTCACCTCCTGTAATTAACTTACGAGGGAACCTTTTATGGCTACACCCGATTCCAATAACGAACTTTCGCTTACGTCCTCTGATATTTATCTTGCCGCTGAGCAAGGTGTGCTTCTTCAGGCTGATGCTGAACGTCTCGTGCAGTGGGGTTTTGAACAGCGCTTCAATCGTTCAGGTTTAGCGGAACCCAAGGCAGCGGCAGTGGAACAACGGAAGGGTTTTAACCTCGTCACCGTAGCTTATTACTTCGGTGCAATGTTGATGATTACAGCTTGCGCCTGGTTCTTAGGTGATAAATGGGACGAGCTCGGCTCTCCGGGGATATTGGGTACCGTTGTCGTGTACATCATGATAGCGGCCGGATTGGGATGGTGGCTGCGCAACAAAGGTTACATCGTTGGCGGATCGCTGCTCATAACTGTCGCTGTCTGTCTTGTGCCTCTACTGACGTACGTAATAGAGGACATCCTCGGTCTTTGGCCCAGTGGAAATCCTGGACCTTACGAGGACTATTATCCATGGATTAACGGCTCATGGATCGTCATGGAACTCGCGACCATTGCGGCCGCCGCAATTGCATTACGCTATGTGCGTTTTGGATTTCTTACTGCACCCATTGCTTTTTCCTTTTGGTTTCTTTCAATGGATCTAGCAGCATTGATATACAAGAATGCCAATCTAACTTGGGAGACTCGCCAATGGATCAGCGTGATTGTTGGCCTGTGCATACTTCTCGTGGGTTATGGATTGGAATATTTCCTGCACAAGCCCGGTGAACCCCGCTCAGAAGATTTTGCGTTCTGGTGTTACCTGTTTGGAATGCTGGCTTTCTGGGGTGGGCTGACGTCGATGAACAGTGGGTCAGAGATAATGCGGATTTGGTACGTGTTGCTGAACGTGGGGTTTATGTGGCTGGGAGTGAAGTTGCGGCGAGCGACGTTTTTGGTATTCGGCGCGCTTGGAGTGTTTATCTACCTGGGACATCTTGCGTACGAAGTCTTCAAGGACTCATTTTTCTTTCCGTTCGTGCTCGCGCTGCTTGGTTTGAGCGTAATTCTTTTGACAGTGTGGATGCAGCGACGCGTGCTGGCTCGCGCGGACGCGTAAGCTAAGAAG
>JBKPJS010000214.1:0-6038 GCA_046730815.1 Acidobacteriota bacterium | reverse complement strand
ACTGCCCCTTTGGATAAGCCGCCTCAGTCCGGTTCCACTCCACCAACACCTGCTCCCGCTCTGCCGTCGTCAGCAGCGGCAGTTCACCGATACGTTTGTCTGGTCCAACTACCACCGCTTCGAGCAGCACTTGCAGATGGCCCATCATTCGTTCGATGCGGTCTGCATCGAACAGATCCGTGTTGTATTCAAAAGTCAGGTACAGGGTTTCGGCGGCTTCGTTCACAAAGAGTGTCAGATCGAATTTTGAAGTTCGATTCTCAATTCGTTGCCGCTCGAACGTTAATCCCTGAACAGCAAAAACTTCGCGCGGCGCGTTCTGGAATGCAAACGCAACTTGAAACAGTGGCGTACGGCTTAGATCTCGCTCCGGCTGCAAGGCATCGACGAGTTGTTCGAACGGCAGATCCTGATTGGCGTATGCGTCCAGTGCGGTGTCACGTACCTTTGCCAACAATTGTTTGAAACTCAGCCCAGGAGAAAAGCTCGTCTTTAGCGGAAGCGTATTCACGAAGAAGCCGATGAGGTTCTCGATCTTTGCGGAGGACCGTCCGGCAATGGGAGTGCCGACAATTATATGTTCCTGTCCGGTGTACCGGTACAAGAGAGTCTTGAACGTTGCCAGCGTGAGCATAAAGAGCGTGACGTTTTCACGTCGACTCAAATCTTTCAGAGCTTCCGTGGAGCGTCGCGAGAGTTGTAGAGTGTGCCGTGCTCCATTGAATGTTTGCACTGCGGGCCGCGGTCGATCCCTCGGCAAATCGAGCACTGTCGGGACTCCCTGTAACTGGTTTTGCCAATAAGAGAGTTGCCGGTCTAACAGATCATTTTGCAGCCATTCGCGTTGCCAAACAGCGTAATCGGCATACTGAAACTCCAACTCAGACAACGATCCTTCGGTTTGCAACAGAGAACTTTCATACAACGCAGCAAGTTCTTTCAGCAGAATACCCATGGACCAGCCGTCACTAACAATGTGGTGGGTGGTGATGAAAACTACGTGCTCAGTTTGTGAAAGGCGCAGCACCTTGACTCTGAGCAGAGGTCCACGCTCCAGGTCGAAGGACTCGCGAGCTTCTTCATATCCGAGACGCTGAATCTCAGTGTCACGAATGTCCGGCGGCACATTAACAGTCGTGAATCTCACCGCAGGCGATGGTGAAATCATCTGCACCGGTTTGCTGTTGACAACGGAAAATGTTGTCCGCAAGGCTTCATGTCTCAACGTAAGTTTTTCAAATGCGTTCTCGAGACTATCAACGTGCAGAGGACCAGTTAACTTGAAAGCGCTCGGCACGTTGTAGAATCCGCTGTCCTCATCGAGTTGATTGAGGAACCACAACCTTTCCTGCGCAAAAGAAAGCGGCAGCTCACCATCTCGCGCCGCCTTCTTAACTGGCGGGAGCGGTTTTATGCCCGACAACTGGCGGACTTTACCCGCCAGACCGGCAACGGTCGGTGCTTCAAAGAGATCTCGAATGCGTAAGTCGACGTTGAGTAAATCCCGCGCCCTCGAGATCACTGATGCCGCCAGCAACGAATGGCCGCCCAATTCGAAGAAGTTATGATTGATCCCGATGTGCGGCACCTTCAGAACCTGAAGCCAAATGTCTATCAATAGCTCTTCCAAAGGCGAGCGAGGTGAGACATAAGTTTCCGCAGCCTGCCCCGCGTGATCAGGTGCGGGCAACGCCAGCCGATCTACTTTGGCATTTGGCGTCAGCGGCAGTTCATCCAACTCGACAACCGCCGCCGGCAGCATGTAGCTCGGAAGTTTTTCGCTTAAAAACTCACGGAACTCTCCGGACGTAATGGCTGCGTCCGTCGTGGTCACAACATACCCGACCAGCTTTATCTCACCGGGTGTGTCTTCACGCGCCACAACAACACAGTTACGTATGGCTGGATGCTGCCGCAACACGGATTCAATCTCGCCGAGCTCAATCCGGAAGCCGCGAATCTTCACCTGATCATCAACCCGTCCGAGGAACTCGAGATTTCCATTGGGCAGGTAACGCGCCTGGTCGCCCGTTTTGTAAAGTCGTTGCCCGGGGTCAGAGCTGAAGGGATCGCAAATGAAACGTTCGGCGGTTAGCGCGGGAAGGTTCAGGTAACCACGAGCCAAACCTTCGCCAGCGATGTGTAACTCTCCGGCGACCCCTACCGGAACACGATTGCCGGCTTGATCCAAAATATAGACTCGCGTATTCGCAATCGGGCTGCCGATCGAGACTGTTCGGCCGGGGCTCTCGACTCTGCAAGTAGTGGACCAAATTGTTGTTTCCGTTGGTCCATACATATTCCAAAGCGTCACGCCACGCTGAAGTAGTTCGTCCGCCAGATCGGAAGACAATGCTTCACCGCCGCAAAGGAGCTTCAAGCCCTCTCCTTCACGCCAACCAGCATCAATCAACATTCGCCAGGTTGCAGGCGTAGCTTGCATCACCGTTGCGCCCGAGTTCGCTATTCTGGCTTTCAACTCAAAGCCGTCAGCAGCAGTTTGAGTGCTAACGAGTACCAGACGCGCACCGCTTGTTAGCGGAAGAAATATCTCAAGGCCCGCGATGTCAAACGAGAGCGTGGTGACGGCAAGCAACACGTCGCTGGGGCCCAGCCCTGGTTTGCGCCGCATGGAGTCCAGAAAATTAGTAAGCGCGTGATGTTCAATCTGCACACCCTTCGGTTTGCCGGTTGATCCTGATGTGTAGATGACGTACGCCAGGTTCTCAGAGGTGGCGTGCGGGCCTAGATTGTCATCCCTCTCCTGAGCGATTAACGGCCAATCCGTATCGATCGAAACGACCTTCGCTTCAGATTCCGGCAGTGAATCTGACAAACTCGAGTTCGTAAGCAGGATCTTTAAGCCTGCATCCTCGACCATGTACGACAAACGTTTTTTGGGAAATGCAGGATCGAGTGGAACGTATGCGCCGCCGGCTTTATGAATCGCGAGCAGCGCGACAACCATGTCAACTGAGCGATCGAGAAATACACCAACTAACGTCTCGGCACTTACACCCAGCGTCCGTAAATAACGGCCGAGTTGATTCGCACGAATATTCAATTCTGCATATGTAAGCCGCTTCTCGTCCGTCTCAACGGCAATTACATTTGGTTGCAGGGCGGCCTGCTGCTCAATAAGCTGATAGCCGCACAGATCTTTTTCATACAGACGCTGCGTGTCGTTCCACTGGTCCAGCAGACTCTCTTCCGCTGACGTGAGCATCGGCACGCGGGCCAGTTTTTGATCGGGACCGGCAGCAACTCCTTGAAGGATCGTTTGCAGGTGAAGCAACATACGACCGGCGAATTCCGCATCGAAACGCGCCGGATCGTAAACAAGCTGAAGATTGAGCGTGGCGCCGGGAGCTGCAATCAACGTCAAGGGATAACCGGTAGCCGAACCGTAAGTCCGATCGCCCTGTATAACTAAATCGTCGTCGCCATGTTCATGCCGAGCAGTAATGGGAAGGTTTTCAAATACGAGCAAACTCTGAAATAGAGGTTCGCCGGCTGGAATTTCGCTCCACCGGTGGATATCGATTAACGAGCAGTATTCGTATTTTTGCAGCTCCTGCTGTTGCAGTTGCAGCGTATGCAACCACTCGATGACTGTTGCGTCGAGCGGTATACGCGCGCGTAACGGCAGAGTGTTAATGAACAGCCCCACCATCGATTCAACGCCACGCAGCGCTCCCGACCGCCCTGACATGGTTACGCCGAAAAGCACCTCGTCATTTCCCGAATAACGCGCGAGCAACATGGCCCAGGCGGCTTGAACGATTGTGCTCAGCGTCAACTTATTCTGCCGCGCAAACTCTCTCAATCCGTCAGCATCGGATTGAGGTAACCGGATTCGCTGGTCATCGAACTTCTTGCCGTATTCAGTTGCATCCTCTCGGTGTTCGTAAGTTGCGATTGTTGTTGGGGCTGTAAGTCCCTTAAGGTTCTTGCGCCAGTAAGCTTCTGCTGCATTCTGATCCTGGGCAGCAATCCACGAAATGTAATCTCCGTATGGTTGCGGCTTTGCGAGGACCGGATCTTCGTTGCGTCTGAATGCTTCGTAACAGGCAAACACCTCCTTATTGACTATTGAACGCGACCACCTATCCAGGATCAGGTGATGGCGACTGAATACAAACTTATAAACATCGTCGCCAATTCGAAAGAGGGCCAGACGAATGAGCGGCGCCCTTTCCAAATCAAATCCACGACTGCGATCGGCGGCCAGGTACTCCTCCAACAATTGGGCTTGAACCTCAGTCGCCCTTGCGCGCCAATCCTGTTTTTTCATTGGAACGTCAACGCGCCGATATACGGCCTGCACCGGGCTATCGAGGTTTTGCCATAAAAATGAACTGCGCAGGATCGAATGACGATTGATTACTGTTTGCCATGAACGCTCGAACGAAACCACATCCAACGGACCCTGAACGGTGAAGACCGTTTGCTCAAAGTAGACACCGGATTCGGGAGACTCGATGGTGTGAAAGAGCATCCCCTGTTGCAGCGGCGACAACGGGTAGAGATCTTCCAGGTTATCCAGCGGGGTTCCTGTTTCCGTTTTCAGTTCCAGGGCCATAAATAATTATTAGACGTTCAATGCTTGCGCTTTTTCGAGACAGGGCTTCAACTTCTCCACTAATTTCTGCACGTGCGGCTCTTCTCTCATTTTGGTATGAGTGCCGGGAACAATATGAATCTCACAACCACCGGCTGCGATCTTTGTCCAGGCTAGTCGATTATCCTCAAAGTCGCGTGGCGCATCTTCCGCCCAAAAGAAAGTAATCTTTCCGGGATAACGCCGGTTGGCAGGTCTGTAATTTTCTTCAGCCTCAAGAATTGCCGACACAGTTCGGACAAGCGCGTCGTCTTCCGGATCCTGGACCACGCTGTGGATGTCCGCGTGAGACACGGCGGACTTCTCAACGGAATTCGACCTGTTGAGTCGCTGCGCCAGCCTCTGGCTCAGGTCCAAAGTATAATTCCGAACGCCGCGTTGTTTGAGATGGCCCAGATGACAAGTCAGTCTTTTTCGCAGTGAATGAACAGGGCAGTTTGTGTTCAGCATTCCTAAAAATGCGACCTGTTGACCCTGCGCAAGCAGTTGCTGGGCCATCTCGTAGAGAACCAGGCCGCCAAATGAAGCGCCCAATAAGTAATATGGACCATTCGATTGGAACGCGCGGATTTCCCTGATGTAATGCGCGGCCATGTCTTCAACGCGGCGGTACGGTTCGCGCCCATCAAGTCCCTGGGCCTGGAGAGCGTAAACCGGCTGATCGATTCCCAGATGTCGAGACAATGGCCGGTAGATCAAAACATTTGCGCCGGCGGCGTGAACACAAAACAGTGGCGGCTTCGAGCCATGCGGCTGGATCGGAACGAGTGAACTCCAGGTCACACCGGCATCATCACGCAGCGTCTTCGCCAATTGTTCGATCGTCGGCGCCACGAACAGTGTGGACAATGGGAAATTCTTGCCAAAGCGATTATGAATCTGAGCAAAGAGACGGGCGGCCAGGAGCGAATCACCACCAAGTTCGAAAAAATTGTCTGTTACACCGACAGCTTTTATCTGAAGTACCTTGGTCCAAAGGCTCGCCATTTGTGCTTCAACGTTATCACGTGGGGCGACATGATCTTTCGCGGAATGAGCGCCAACTTCCGGCGCGGGCAGCGCTCGCCTGTCAATCTTCCCGTTTGACGTAAGTGGAAGAGTGTCCAGCTCCACGAAGAACGCCGGCACCATATATTCAGGTAACTTCGAACTGACAAATTCGCGTAGCACGGTCGCTAGGTTTGTACCGTTGCCGTTGGCCTGTGCGGAACGAACCAAATACGCCGCCAACCTCCGTTCATGGACCGTCACTGCAACGTCACGCACCAAAGGATGCTGTCGCAGAACTGCTTCGATCTCGCCGAGTTCGATGCGATAGCCTCTCACTTTCACTTGCTGATCGCTGCGCCCCACATACTGCAACTTCCCATCGCCCTGATACCGCGCCAAATCTCCCGTCCGGTACAACCTTGTCCCC
>JBKPJS010000213.1:0-4466 GCA_046730815.1 Acidobacteriota bacterium | reverse complement strand
GTAGATCTTTTCCAGATACCAACAACCGATCTGAATATTGCGTTCCGGATCGCGCAGGAGACTTTCGGGATCGCTGGACATCTGCCGCTCGAGCTCACGCATGCCTGTTTCGGTGGCCCATTCACGTCCGACAAGGGGAGTGACTTGCATCAAACCGATCTCGCCGTCTTTGCCTGTCTTCCACGGACTAAAGTAAGTCTCTTCGTAGATGATGCTCCAGACGAGATCCGGATCGACACGGTAGATGGCTGCTTGCCGGTTAATTAAGGGATCGAAGCGGTGGGTCCAGTAACGATTGAAAGCGTAAGCGGCAAGAAGAATTATGAGGACCAGGAGAATAACGACGAGGACGCGTCTCATAACATTGCCAATTGCCGATTGCCGATCGCCGATTTGTGTTCAGTGAAATTCGCAATCGGCAATTGGCAATTGGCAATGAACATTAGTTTCTTCTCCTGAGGCTGCTCCAGAAACTCGCGGGGGAGCAAGCATAATCGACGCCCTCGTAACGTGAACGCAGAGCATGTTCGTCAAGTACGTGACCCTGAAGCCAGACCTCAGCGTCGAGTGTGGCTCCGACAGCCAATGAGTCGCCACGCAAGGAGCGTTGGTTGACGAGCACTTCGAGCTTGATGCGTTCAAGATCGAGGTGAATCCAGAAGAGGTTGCCTCCTGAAAGTGGGTTCTTCAAAGGTTTGAAAGCAATCACGCGGCCTGACAAACTCCAATCGTTCTCATGCGCCGCCCGCGCGGGCGCTGCTTTTTCGAGCGGCATCCAGCGCGTCTTGCACTTTCCTCGTCGCACGCGTGCGCGATAAGCAAGACCACAAAGACCGATGTGCAATTCCTGAGCGCCAAAGCCGGCTGGACCAACTTCAGTGAGATTCTGCAACTCGAAGAGAACTTCGCAATCGGTGCCCTCGCGAAAACCGTGAATGATAGCTTCGCCTTCTTCGTCGTATTCGGTCAGCGCCCACGGCGCAATCGTTTGAATGTAGCGAGCACGAAATCCCGGACGGCAATCGGCGTAAAAAAAATCGCCGCTGCCCGATTCATAAAGAACGGTCCAGACCTCGAGACCTTCTCCGAGTTTCCAACAGCGGCCGTGCAACACGGCGCCGCGTCTGCTGAGTTGTGTGGGCTCGCCCTGGTCCCCTGCTCGCTCTGCAAGATAATTGAAAGCCTTCTCGCTCGAAACTTCCAAACCGATCGTCTCAAAAGTAGGGTTCATAATTTACTTGGCGATATTATTGCGCGCTGCGCTTTCGCTGTCTATGCTTGGCGGGCTTACCGTTACCGTTCTCAGCGCGAGGTGCGCGTGACTTGAAGCCGCGGATCACACGTTGTGGTCCATGTGTCGGTTGTATTCCGGACCTCACCATCTCGGCAAACAGATCGACATCATAATCCGCCTCACGCGACATCTCTTCACGAATCGTGTGCAGCACTTCCAGAAATTTTGGGCGACGATACATGTTGCTATTCAGGTTAATACGATCTATCCCACTCGCTCCGTTGCCTCCGACACCAGAAACTCCGGCGTCACGATCATCGGCACATAAAACCCCGCCGCGGTATTGAACAAACGGATTCGCGCCTGCCGGCGTACGTTTGCCAGGTGACCGAAGTTCCACGTCACCAGATAATCGATCTTGTGAAACGAAGCAATCGCCACGTGCAATGCATCGGCGATGTACTTGCGATGAAAAATCCCGCGCGCGATGTATCCTTCGGCGAGTATCGCAGCTTCTTCAGTAAGATCGACCTGCTCCAGATTGCTAATCAGTTTCAAGTAGGAACTGCGATGCGGCTCTTTCAGGCGACCCAGTTCAGAGGCCACTAACGGCGAGATGACGGTGCGATAGTCGGGCATCTCGTGCTCCCACCATCTGATCGTCAAGTCGCGCCGGAACGGCTCTCCATTATCGAGATAGGCGCCAATGACCGACGTCTCCAAATAAAGACCTTGCTTCATGGAGTTGTTACCACTTCCGGATTGATTGTGTCGGCGCTTCTGGGTTTTTGATTCAAAGGTTCCAAACGCATTGCCCCCCTGGCAAAATCAAAATAGATGCGGAAGTGCCGCAGAAAGTTACCGCCGAGGATACCGGCCTGCGTGAACCCCGCCGTCTCATTAACCGGTTCCATATCAAGCACCGCGGCATTGATCTTTTCGAGTTTGCTCAAACCGAAACTCAACCGCGGCAACTGTAAAAGCTTCACGTCTTCCGTCACTCCCGCTGCGCCAAAGACGCGCATCTTCGAAGGCTGGAGCAGATCGAGAAGCTGCTCCTCCTGCGAAAGCTTTTCAGAAATTACCGTGATACTCGCCGCGGTATCAACAATAAAGTTCACATTCTTATCGAAGCCATCAAGTCCAACTTCGCCACTCAAGAATCCGCTGGATGTCGTCCGCAGCGGAACCTCGATCGCTCCGTCGTTAGGCGAAACGGGAATCAGCGCTTGATATCCGTCGGGGCGTCGCGCCGTCCAGGCTTCTACCTGATCCATCTGATTCTGCCGCACCAGAGACATGCGCCTCGTTCCGTAGTCGATCGATGCGAGAAACTTCGAAACCACAGACAATCCCAGATATCCATCGACTGGAATCTGGTTGTCGAAGAACTTGCGAATGTAGACGGGAACATTCTCAACTCTGACTGGACCAATTTCGACCGAGCTCACAAACCCGTAGACGATATCAAACTTTCCACCACCGCCAACTGCACGCGCCATGCCGCCTTTCGCCACCGCTTTGATGCCGAGACGTTTTGCAGTTTGGTCTGATATCACTGACATCCCCGATCCGGTATCGAGTACGAAGCGCAGCGGCTCCTTCCCTCCGTTCAGGCGAACCTCGAGAATGGGACGATTGTCCGTCGCTTCAAAAGGAATTGACGCGCGGTACTCACCAGCGGGTACGTAAAGCGATCCTTGCCTGCCGAGGTAACGGAGAAAGTCGATCAACCCGAGAATGCGAGCACGCCGATCGAAATCAGTCTTGGGCGAAATCATCAGGAACCGTTCGTATGCATCGGCAGCTTCTTTGTATTTTTCACTCCGCGCGGCAGCCTGGCCCAGGCTGAAAACATAGTCGGGCTCATCAGGATCCATATTCACTGCTCGACGCAGGCGCGGCAGCGCGAGCGACAAACGGTTTTCGTAAAAGTCGACCATTGCCAGGCCAGCGACGGCCAATGACTCATTCTCGTTGAGCGTGAGCGCCGTTTTAAACTCCTCGACAGAGAGACGAAACTCACCGGCTCCGAGAATCGCCGCGCCGAGCAATGCATGCGCGCGTGCCGACATCGGATCGAGCATGATCACTCGCGCCGCATTATCGTAAGCCCCTTGCAGGTTTCTCTGTTTGAGCAGTGCAAAGCTCAAACCGAGCCGGGCCTCAACGTCGTGCGCGTCTTTGTTGAGCAGGTCGCGAAAGATCTTCTCAGCCTGCGGATAATCGCCTTTGCGCATCGCTCGATAGCCCTTGTTATAGGCTTTCTTGTCAGTGAATGCGGCGGCGGTATGAGTCGCACCCGCGAAGGCAAAACAAAGCACGAAGGCGGCCACAGTGAAGGCCGCCATCCGGAAAAAACTGCTCTTGCTATTGAGATGCATGATTCACACCTTCTGAGCCTTGGTCACAAAGAAGCACGGCGAAAGCACAAACAATCAGGAAGGTCTAAAACATCAGCTCGATTCATTGATGCTTTTGCTTTTGTGCCTTTGCGGCCTACTTCAAGACTTCTCCTGTCTTCATGGACCAGAGAACCAGATCGAGCTCGTCGAAATCGATTCCGATGTCGCGCGCGAACCGAAATAGTTGCTGCTCAATTTCGAGATACTTCCTTCGTGTCGAAGGCGGCTTGGCTGTATCGAGCACGCCGATTTCAGCCAAACATCGCATCACGTGCTTATCAAGTATCGCGTGACCTTTCACGCCTATATTTCGCAGGAAGTGACTGGCTTCTTTGTAGCCCAACCCTTTGACCTGCTTTTCCTGGGCGAGCCAGTCGCGCCGCTCGAACGGATCTGAAAAGCTGCGCAAACGTTTTCGCAGCGCCATCCCGCAGTCGGCGTGAAAGTAGTTTCTCGTGCTGACAATGTAACGCGGCCGGGCCACAGGAAAACGATGCGCGCCGTTCTTCTTTAACGCGTCGGTCATCGCATCTGAGTCGCCATCAAGCAGTAGGGGTCGTATGGCGGCAACAGAATTCAGTCCCATACGAGCAGAAGCACCGGCTGTGAAAATACAATAGGCTAGTTCTTCCCAAAGCCGTGCGTCGGATCCTCTGCGCCAAACTTCTTCAAACTCACGGAGCCGCTTCCGAATTTCGTTACGTCGTGCCCTGTGAGTGGCCACCACTCTTTCAACTGTGACGGGTTCTTGATTGCGTTGCACGGTAGTTTGTCAATAGGGCGATTCTATGAGCGGGTCGGGGGCTTGTCAACGATATGGTCTTTGT
>JBKPJS010000212.1:0-3870 GCA_046730815.1 Acidobacteriota bacterium | reverse complement strand
CACCAAGAGGATGTAAATGTTCTGCCAGAGGTTCATCTGAATGTGCAGATTGGAGTGCGCCATCCCGTGCGGAATGGTGATGAGGGCATGCAAAATAACAATCGCGATGCCCAGGATGTGAATACGTTTCAAGCTTCAATCCTCCACCGCGAGGCCACAAACAATCACAAAAGGCACAAACAGTTTCGCTAAGGTTTTTGTGCTTCTTTGTGGGTGTAGCAGAATTCTTCAGGTTTTACTCTGGGATATTGTAATCGTGTAACTGTTTTACTGAGGCCTTGATCAATTTTTTCAGCGTCGGTACGTGGATGTCGGAGAGGCGTTTGATATATAGACACGACTTCCCCACGCTGTGCTTACCTAACTGCTTCATGAGTTCATGATGTTTTTCAAAGCCCATCATCAAGTAAAGCGTCAAATCTTTTTTGCGCGGTGAGAAACCCGTCACCGGCCAATCGCCTTCGCGTTTGCTGGCATACTTGTAATGGTAAGTGCCAAACCCGACTATGCTCGGACCCCACATTTTTGGTTTGTCACCAGTGATGTCTTCCAATATTTCCGCGATAGCAAAACAGTCTTGCCTCCTTTCGGGATCTGGAATCTTGTTCAGGAAGTCCTTCACACTCTCGCCAGTCGGTTTTGTTTTCAGTTCTGCCATCACTGACTCCTTGGTTCTTCAGGATTTAATCTTGAAAATCTGTAAATCCTGTATATTCAGTTGTCCCACTTGTACTTCTGGTAGCGAGGGTCGGCGTCGAGCTCGTACTTTTTCAGAAACTCCCACGCGGTCTGGTTGAACTTGTCTGCCTTGTCGTAGTACCAGTGATCGTGGTTCGGAATTTCAATCAGGTCGACCGGAATCCCTGCGGCTTTCAACGCATCTCTCGTGGCCCTTACCGGTTTAAGTGGAAAAAATTCGTCGCTATCACCCACCTGAATTGAGATCGGTATCTTTCGTTTGGCCAGATCGATCAATCCCATGTCTTCTTCCGTCAGCGCTCCGGCGTGAATCGCAGTTGCTGCAAAGTACTGCGACTCCATCAGCGACATGTGCAAAGCGAAACATGCCCCCGCGGAGTGGCCAAAGAGGTATACGCGGCGCGGATTGACCGGGTATTTGGTCTTGAGCTCTTCTACCAGGTCGTGCAGATAGTCTGGTCCATCGTGAGGTGATCGCCATTCGTTTAGATTCGAGGCGTCTGGTCCGGCGAGAATGATCCCTTCTTTCTTCGCGTAGTCTTTCCACTTCTCCACGAGCGTTACTCCGGTCCGGTTCGATCCGTGAAGCATAACTATCAACGGCGCGGGAGTTGGCGCCTTAATGGTTGACGGCACGTACAGATAGTAAGCACGTGTCTTTCCATTTGAAGTGATGAGCTCCTTCGTGATCTCGTCTTTGGCGGAGGCAGACAACGAGGAGACGAGTAGCAGAGTTAATGCGAGCGGGATGTGAAGTTTCATTTGTAGCTCCTTAACTGAGTCTCAGGGAGTTGTGACCAGCGGCAGCTCGATAAAACTTGCCTTGCCGGGTGTGTTGTAGATTCGCTGTGTCGCCTTTTTATAATCCTCCGGCTTGGCCCAGAAGATACTCTTTACAAACGTCTGCGGGTTTCGATCGTAAAGCGGAAACCAACTCGACTGAATCTGGACCATGATGCGGTGACCCGGCAGAAACACGTGATTCGCTGTCGGTAAGGCGAACCGGTAAAGCAGAGGAGTGTTCGCGGTAATCGGTTTCGCAACTTCAAAACTTTCTCGATAGCGCCCGCGTAACACATCGGCAGAAACCATCAACTGATAGCCACCCATATTCGGTTGACCTGCTACCTGGTCCGGATACAGATCGATAACCTTCACCACCCAATCCGAATCAGTACCGCTGGTTGAAGCCATCAAGTTAACGATTGGCTCGCCGCTGATCTTCACCGGCGCATTCAAGACTTCAGAAGTAAACACAAGAACATCCGGACGTCCCGACATTTCGCGCTGATCGTCGACTAACCAACGCGACCAACTGGTCCCATCGATCGGTCGCGCGCGATAAGGCACAGGCTTCGCCGGATCAGACACGTACTCCTCGTAACCGGGCGCCGCTGATTTTGCCGTGAAGCCGGCATTCAAACCCGAGTTAAGATAAAGCGGCGTAGGTTTCACCGAACAACCGTTTTCACAACCTCTGGGCCATCCCGACAAACGATGCCACGTGTTCGTTCCGGTTTCAAAAGCCACGACCGGAGCGACGTCAGCTTTCGGTGCGCCGTCTTTGAGATAGTGAGCGAGAAAAGGAGCGAGGACTTCTTTGCGAAACATTAAGGCCGTGTCGCTGTTGAATTTGATCGCGCCGAGGGCGCTGCCGTCTCGAATCTCCTGCCCGTGATGCCAGGGCCCGAGTACCAGAAACACTTTATCGTTGTTCGTATCTTTCGGTTCGATCGCCTTGTACACGGCGATGTCGCCGTAGATGTCTTCCTGGTCCCACAGACTGTGCACGAGCATCACCGGGACTTTGAGCGGTTCCTTCGCGAGAATTTTGTCCATCGCCTGTTCGCGCCAGTAAGCGTCGTAACTCGGATGCTCGAGAATCCTGCGCCAGAAGCCGACTTGTTCTAGACCGCGACGACGCCCGAGCTCGCCTGCCGAGCCGGCTTCCATAAACATGTCGTAGTCGTCGAAGTGGCTGCTCCACCACTTGATTTCGTTTTTGCGCGTGGCTTGCTGATCGTAGATGTAGCTCATGCCTTGCTGGCGAAAAGCGCCGTTGTGAAACCAGTCGTCGCCGATCCAGCCGTCGACCATCGGGTTCATCGGCACCGAGACTTTCAACGCGGGATGCGGGTTGATGAGCGCCATCAGAGGGAGGAAACCGTCGTAGGAGATTCCGAGGATGCCGACGCGTCCATTCGTCTCGGGAATATTTTTCACGAGCCAATCGATGGTGTCGTAAGTGTCTGTGGCGTGGTCTACTTTCGTAGGGTTCAATGGGCCTTGAAGTGGACGATTCATTACGTAGTCACCTTCAGAGCCGTACTTGCCGCGAATGTCCTGGACCACGCGAATATATCCACCTTCGACAATGACGTCGGTCGCGTTGTCATAACCGGTCAGCACCGAACCAAGATCGGAGCTTTCTGCATGACCGGTCAGCTCGTCTGCGTTATACGGCGTGCGCGTCAGAAGAATCGGCGCGTTTCGAGCGCCTTTCGGCACGAGGATGACTGTGTGAAGTTTCACGCCGTCGCGCATCGGAATCTCCACGGCGCGGCGGACGTAATTGAAGCCGGCGTTCGTTGGTTCGAATTTCGGTGGCGTCTCGCTCTGGGCGATGACTGATGGACACAGGAATATGGCGATAACGAATACAAGCAGGTGCTTCATATCGATTTCCTCAGGAATTAAAAGTTCAGATCCACGAAAATTTATTTTGACAGGATTACATGATTGTCAGGATTGCCGCCAATCAATCCTGCCGTAAATGCTGTCAAAACGAGTTTTTGGGGCAAAGCCGCTTAAACTTTAAGCTAAGATTAATATTTCACAAATTCGAATTTCAACCGCACACTGCGTCCGGGGCTGTTGTAGAACGTCCCGAACTGCTCGGACGTGATATTGTTCTGCACGTCACGCGGATTCCAGTGATTGGTGATGTTGAAGACCGTGAATCCGGCCCGACCTCTGTACTTTTTGCCGCGAAAAGGAATCCGGAGTCCTTTGGTAACCAGCAAGTCCAGCGTCAACAGTCGTGGAAAGCGTCCACCCTCATTACGTGGACCAACAAAATCCTGCTCCTCGTTCAAAAGTGAAAACGGAAAACCACTGCGCCAGTCGATCACAGGCGTTGCTACGACATCGTAGGGCAGCGCAAAGTCGCCC
>JBKPJS010000211.1:0-3544 GCA_046730815.1 Acidobacteriota bacterium | reverse complement strand
GGCACATACCTGTTTCCGATTCCGGAGTCAGCCTCGGTAGCTGAGTTTGCGATTTGGGACGGGGATCGAAGGCTCGTTGGCGAGGTCAGGACCCGCGAAGAAGCTCGTCGCATTTACGATGAAATCGTCCGCCGGCAACGCGACCCGGGGCTACTCGAGTATGCCGGCAAAAACTTGTTCCAGGCGAGTATATTTCCCATCCCGCCGCATTCCGACAAGAAGCTCGAGATAACTTACACGCAGGTGGTTCGTGCTGAAGGCGGCACAGTCTCGTATCGCTACCCGCTGGGTACTGGCCGGCAGCTAACGCAAATTGATTCCGTAGCGGGACGTATTGAGCTCGAAAGCAAAGAGCCGCTGCGAAACGTTTACTCGCCTACACACGCTATCGACGTCAAGCGCAGCAGCGACAGGCGCTCGCTGGTTTCATTTGAAAGTGCGAAGGGCAACCCGCCCCAGGACTTTCAATTGTTCTACACTATCTCCAAAGAAGACTTTGGCCTGACACTCCTGACACATCGCGAAGCCGGCAAACATGGTTACTTCCTCTTGATGATCTCGCCCAAAGACGATTGGTCGGAGCAGGAATACTCAGCGAAGGACGTCGTGTTTGTAGTCGATACTTCCGGCTCGATGGCGGACGAAGGAAAGATGGAGAAGGCGCGCGCGGCACTGCTTTACGGCGTGCGCATCCTCCGTCCTCAGGATCGCTTCAACATCATTTCGTTTGCCGGTGAAGAACGTTTGATGGAAGCTGGCTTGATTCCGGCGGATGAGAAAGGGCGTGCGCGTGGCGAGACGTTCGTCAAAGCGTTGAAGCCGGGTGGTGGAACGAACATCAACCAGTCGCTGCTTGCTTCGTTTCGCCAGTTCAGCGAAGCAGATCGAGAGCGGCCGAAGATGCTTGTGTTCATGACTGATGGTTTGCCGACAGTTGATGAAACGAACGTTACGAAGATAGTCGACAACGTCCGTAAGGCAAGTAAACCCGGCGTCAGGCTGTTTACGTTTGGTGTTGGCTACGACGTCAACACCGCGCTGCTAGATAAGCTGGCTGCTGAAAATGGCGGCGCAGCAGACTACGTCGAGCCGAAAGAAGATCTCGAAGTCAAAGTGTCAAACTTCTTCTCGAAGGTCAATTATCCGGTGCTCACCGATCTGCAACTCGACATGGGTGGCGCGCAAACCGATTTGATCTATCCGCGTGCTATTCCCGACGTTTTTCGCGGATCTCAGGTGACGCTAATCGGGCGTTATAGCAATGCCGCGAATCTCGATTCGATCCCGATGAGACTGACTGGCAAAGCAGGTGGCACCAGTCGAACTTACACTTACACGAACCTTAGCTTTCCATTGCGCACTGATGCGAACGACTACTTGCCGCGTTTGTGGGCGACACGTCGCGTGGGCTGGCTAATGGAACAGGTGCGCACGAATGGAGAGCAAAAGGAATTGCGCGATGAGATTGTAGATTTGGGAACGCGCTACGGTATCGTCACGCCTTACACGTCTTACCTCGCTTTGGAGGGGGCAGAAACAACGCGCGTGGATACCGGCGGCGCACAGCCGGTTACGCGGAGAGCAGCCAGCACAGGTGGCTTGAGCAATCTGAATATGCCCAGCGCCGCTCCATCTCCGAAAGGTGTAGTAGAGGTGACCGGAGCGGACGCGGTCCAACTGAGCAAGAGCGCTCGCGAGCAGCAGGATCTCTCACGACTAAAAGACGACAACGTGAGGACAGATGCCGTGCGGCGAGTCGCGAGTAAAACTTTCTACCTGATAGAGGGCGTTTGGACTGATTCGGAATTTAAAGCTGAATTGCAATTACCGGAAACAGTGCTGGTGTTTGGCAGTGACGAATACTTCGCCTTGTTGAAACAACACGCCAAACTCGGAAGTTATTTCTCGTTAGGGGAACGGGTAGTAGTCGTTTTCGAAGGGCGGGTTTACAGAGTGAACGCGTCCACACCGTAAACCTAAAACGCATCCACAGATTACGCAGATTACCAGAAAAACCATCTGTGAAATCTGTGGATGGCTTTTCTTCCGCTTGTCTTAAGCCTCCAAACTAAGGTACAAAACTGGAAAACAAATCCAGTATGAGTACCAGAACCTTAAAGTTTCTTGCCGCTACCTTTGTGTTGTTGACGGTCAGCAGCGCTGCGAAAGCCCAGGCAGGCTGGGTTCCTTTCAAGATCAACACCGGCGGCAACGATCTCAACACTGTCTATTTTCTCGACAGCAAGCGTGGTTGGGTTGGTGGCGACGGCGGTTACTTGAGCAGCACTGACGACGGCGGCCTATCGTGGGTTCGTCAAACTGTCGGCACAAACGCGGCGATCAACGACATCTACTTTCGCGACAAGGAAGCGGGATTCCTGCTTGCCGGAAACTCGATCTTTGTAACGCACGACAACGGCACGCACTGGTCGCAGTCGCGGATCTTTCTTCCTGAAGAGTTCGAAGGCGCCGATGTTGAGTTGTACAGCGTGCGGTTCTCGAGCAAAAACAAAGGTTGGGTGGTCGGTTCGATTAGCAAGCGCGAGCGCGTCGTGGACAGTATTCTGGTGTACACCGACGATGGCGGCGAAACATGGCGCCGGCAGCGTGCGCCGAGCCGGCTCGAGTTAATTCATATCGATTTTGTCAGCGACAAACGCGGTTGGATCGTTGGCGATGGAGGGACGATCTTGTTTACTCGCGACGGCGGGGCGAGCTGGACGAAGCAGAACGTCGGAATTACCGGCACGCTTTACCACATCGATTTTCGCAACGACAAAAGAGGTTGGGCGGTGGGCGAGCGCGGAACGCTCTTGCGCACGATTGACGGCGGCGAAACGTGGACTGTGGTGCCGACTAACGTGAACGTAACGCTCTTGAGCGTTCAGTTTTTGAACGACGACGAGGGATGGGCAATCGGCCGAGGCGGTACGATCCTTCGTAGCAGCGATGAAGGACAGACCTGGGTGCGACAAGAATCAACAACCAAGCAAAACCTTTACTCGATCTATTTCAACAAGAAGATCGGATGGGTGGTAGGTGGAGCAGGGATTGTGTTGCGTTACGAGCGCGACTAGTTGGTGAAAGCAACCTGTGAGGCTTTTGAGCACATCTCAGGCACGAGGTTAACGGATCGTCGCAAGAATAGTGACGACCATAACACTCGGTTCCTCCTGTGAATTACGCCCGGCATGTCGGCCATGCCGGGCGGTTTTTGTTTGGGGAAAGAGTTTCACGCAAAGAGCGCGCAAAGACGCAAAGAAGATAAGTTCCTTCTTTTTTGCGTCTTTGCGTCTTCTTTGCGGCTTTGCGTGAAACTCTTTTCAGTCCTTGCTACCGCTGAAGGGTAGTGAGGGAGCGTTTTGTAACTTCAGAGAGCCTTCGGTGCGATCGCCCGCGAACCTCGCCGACACCTCCGCCTCGATAGCATCGCCATCCATCTCCAGAGACGTGGTTGCGTGGAACGAATTGTTGTTTATCTCAATCGCTCCGAGTTCCGCATCTCCTATTTCCGAGTGAAGAGTTGCCGCAAACCCTGCGCCCG
>JBKPJS010000210.1:0-8669 GCA_046730815.1 Acidobacteriota bacterium | reverse complement strand
TGCGAGCCGCTGACCTCCGTCTCTGCCAGCACAACCTGACGACGGAGCAAGAGGCAGCGATAAGAGAGTTTGAAACCAGCGCACTCGAACACACTGCCACAGCGGCGCAACTGAATTCACTTGAGCAAAGTGACCGGGAGGATATCATTGCCGCCTGGCTTGAAGAGCACGGCATCGGGGACGCTTGGAAACTCTCCGGCAATCTTGTTGAAGCGGGCATTGATGCGGCTGACCTCGAGCGGATTTCAAGCGATATAGAACCAGGCGCATTTGCCGACGTGCTGGCGCGCGTAAACGCACAGCTCGCAGCGGCGAAACTTGCGAGTGAAATCAAGACCAGCACCGCCCGCATCTCGGAACTTGTCGGCGCGATTAAAGAGTACAGCTACATGGACCAGGCGTCCGTGCAGGAAATCGATATCCATAAAGGCTTGGAAAGTACGCTCATCATTCTGAAATACAAGCTGAAGAAAAAGAATATCCAGTTGACACGTGAGTACGCTGAAATGTTGCCGCGCATCAAGGCTTATGGCAGTGAACTGAACTTGGTTTGGACCAACTTGATTGTCAATGCGGTTGAAGCAATGTCTGAAGGCGGCACGCTGAAGGTACGAACCAGGAAAGAGCCAACTGACATCATGGTGGAAATCAGGGACAACGGACCGGGTATACCGGAAAACCTGAAGTCACGTGTCTTCGAGCCGTTCTTTACTACCAAGCCTGTCGGTGAAGGAACGGGTTTAGGATTGGACACCGTGGTCCGTATAGTTCGAAAACACCGGGGCAATATACGTTTCGATTCGAAGCCGGGCGACACGTGTTTTCAAGTTCGGCTCCCTCTCGAATAGCGCCGCAAAAGGCCAGAACGATCACGGCCACAAAAGGCACAGAAGGCACAAGATTTTAATTAGACCAAGACAAAAAACCTCACGATCTCAGAAGTTACCAAGGCGATCTCATTAAAAAATATTTTGTGCCCTTTGTACTTCTTTATGGCGCTGAAGACTTTGATTAATTTTCTCGCTTGTTAACTATCACTCGCCGCAGCAATAGTGAGTTTAAATTGTGTCGTTCGCTTTTGTAGGGCCGCACTTTTCCACCCTGCTCGCTGTCGAGCTTTTCCCAATCTTCTTCCTTGTAGAAACCGATAACAATAGTGTCGCCTTTGCGCGCGAGTATTCGAGCTCTCGGTCGAAAAAACACCTCGCCTCGCCAGGGATCAACGACGGCAACATACGAAGCACCCAAACCACCATCAACCATCTTGACAAGCAGAGCTCGCTTCTTCTTGCTTGTGACGACCTCCTCGACTTTGTCAACGATAAAATACTCGGACATGATTCGCTTGTGATTGCCGGTGCCCACGTCGTAGAGATGTAGGCTCTGGCCTTCATTCTCGAAACCACCAGCGCCGTCACTTGACGAATACACTACGTGGTGTCCGACGTTGATTATCCACGCTTGCTGTGCCTGGTCCGTTATCTTTTTCTCTCTGCCGGCAATCGTAATGAATAGAGGGCCGTAAATTTCCTGCTTCTCGAGTCGTACCCTTGTGACCCTTTGTGCGGGCACACAAACGGCCGAAAGGATCAGGAAAATGATAACTCCCACAATCATTCGTTTGTCTCTTTGTCTCATGAGTTCACCCATATTCTGCGCGTTGGTTCACTGCTCGTGATTGGATCATATTCTTCTCTATCAAGGGAAGCTGTATTATCGGCGTGGTCCAGTTGTCGCGTAACGTCTGTGCGACAACTCACGAAGTGAGGTGGGAGTGACTGACACTATACTCTGGCGCAGGCTCGACCTTCCTGGCCATGAATTCGCCACAATCAAACGGCGCGATGATGGCTGGCAGCTGTCCGGTGCGGCCATTTTCTCTTACGATCAGACTCCCACCAAACTTGACTATCGCGTGATTTGTGAAGCTAGTTGGCGAACGAAGTCAGCGCAAATTGCAGGTTTAATTGGAGATCGAGAAATCAATCTGCACGTATCCGTCGACCGCGAAAGAAAATGGTCTCTGAACGGCACTGAGTGCCCGGCCGTCGCGGGATGCCTGGATATTGATCTTGGCTTCAGCCCATCCACCAACCTGCTTCCGATCCGGCGACTCTCGTTAGAGCTTGGGCAAGAAGCTGCGGTGGGGGCGGCATGGCTCCCTTTTCCGTCCCTTGAGTTCGAACTTCTTCCTCAGGTCTATAGGCGCGAGAATGAAACCACGTATCGCTACGAATCGGGCGGCGGAGTGTTTGTGCGAGTGCTCGAAGTCAATGCGGTCGGATTCGTGACCAAGTATCCGGGTCTTTGGGTACAAGAGAAGACGTGAAGGTCTTGAAGTTTCGCTTTGCGGGACTCACGATCTCACTTTCCAACAGTAAATTCCATATTGAAATGAGACGCTGAATAAATTGAACGCGCCGAATCCGTTTGAGATGCGCCGAATCACTTCCGGGACGCACCGCATCACTTTCCAGGACGCGTTGGATCACTTCTAGGACGCGGCGGATCACTTCCAGGACACGCCAGATCACTTCCAAGATACGCTGGATCACTTTCGGGGATGCGCCGGATCACTTCCGGGAAACACCGGATCACTTCCCGGACACGCGGAATAATTTGTAGGACGCGTTGAATCACTCGCAGGATGCGCCGGATCACTTGTAAGGACGTGCGCGATCACTTCCAGGACCGCGGCGGTCCAAACAGATATTTGCCTGCGGCAAGCAAATATCTTGTCGACCTCGATTAAGTCTCGCGTGATCCGGGCAGGTGTTTCCTGACGAACGTTAATCGCAACAAGTCATATATGTATCCTCACGCAAAGCCGCACAGACGCAAAGTTCTTTACTAACTCCTCTTTGCATCCCGTTGCGGCTTTGCGTGAAACGTTTTACGCCAACAACTCGCCCGCGAGTACAGCAACCTTCGCGTCAACCATGCCAAACAGGTTCAACTCACCGAAGCGAGTAAAGGCAAGGTGTTTCGCTGTGTTCGCGAGGGCTTTTGGATGCGTCGAATCTTCAAGCGTTGATCAGTGTCTTCGGGATGTCTATACATTCGAAAGGCGCGTTGGCTGACGAGCACGCAACGGTCCGGGTTGAGGGGTGAAGTCTTCGCCGGGGTTGATGAATTGATCGCGCTCAAACTTGTACTGCTTATCGTAAAGTTGCCGGTATCGGCCGTCACGGGCGAGTAGCTCTTCATGGGTGCCCCGCTCGACAATCTCTCCTCCTTCCAGAACCAGGATTTGATCGGCGCTCCGGATCGTAGAGAGCCGGTGGGCAATGACGAAGGTCGTGCGCCCACGCCGCAATGAGCGCAACCCATCCTGAATCAATGCTTCACTCTCGCTGTCGAGACTGGAAGTTGCTTCGTCAAGGATCAATAGCTTCGGATCAGCGAGAATCGCACGCGCGATCGCCACGCGCTGACGCTGCCCGCCCGATAGTTTTACTCCTCGCTCGCCCACAATCGTGTCGTACTTCTGCTCGAAGTTTTCAATGAACTCTTCACAGTGTGCGATCCGGCTCACGGCTTTAATTTCTTCGAGCGTGGCGTGTGGATTTGAGAAGGCGATGTTCTCGGCGATGGTCCCGTCGAAGAGAAAGTTGTCCTGCATAACGACGCCGAGGTACGAACGAAAGTCACGCAGACGCAGCGTGGACAGGTCTTTGCCGTCGACTTTGATAATGCCGGAGAGCGGATGGTTGAAGTTCATCGCCAGGCTGATTAGCGTACTCTTGCCAGAGCCGCTGGAACCGACGAGCGCTGTGGTCGAACCAGCCGGAGCGGTGAAGGAAACGTTTTTAAGCACCGGCACGCCGGGGTTGTACTCGAACCACACGTCTTCAAATTCGATCTCACCCTCAACTTCCGGCAAAGGCGCGCGGGCACCGTCCTCTTCGTCTTCAGTTGCCATTTCCATCACTTCGCGGATGCGATCAAGCCCGGCGAAGGCTTCGGTAATTTGGGTCCCGATAGCAGCGAACTGAATTAGCGGCATCGCCATCAGCCCAGTGAAGAGGACGTACATGAACAGATCCCCGATCGTCATCTGCCCGGCTACGACCGAACGCCCGCCGACCACAATGATAACTACTCCGACAGCGCCGATGACCAGTGATGAAAAGGCGCCTGTGGCTGACACGCCAGTCACTGATTTGGCGATGTTGCGGAAAAGTTTGTGCGCGCCGCGCGCGAAGGTGAGTTCCTCTCTCTTCTCGGCAGTGTAGGCTTTGACAATGCGGATGCCTCCGAGCGACTCGGCCAGACGCCCGGTAAGCGTGGCCATGATTTCGCCACGCTCACGGAATAAAGGCCGCAGGCGTGTGAACGCAAACGCCAGTGCACCGCCAAACACGCCGAGCACTAAAATCGTGATTGAAGTCAATCGCCAGTTAAGCCAGAACAGGACGCAGATGGCGACCGCGGCGGTGATGAAACTACCAGCGAGTTGGACCAGCCCGGTGCCCACCAAGTTGCGAATGCCCTCAGCGTCATTCATGATCCTGGAAATGAGTTTCCCGGTTTGAGTGGAATCGAAATAACTGATCGGCAGCCGGGAAATCTGAGCTTGGACCTTCTTGCGCATCTCGGTAATGGCGCGTTGCGCGGCAACGCCCAGGACTTGCGACAAACTGAAAGAAGTAAGAGCTTGAATCAGCGTCGCGCCGCCGGCAGCGAACGCGATCTTCCAAAGCAACTCAGTTCGGCCTTTTACGATCACAGCGTCAATCAGGTACTTCGTCGATGCCGGCAGGACCAGGCCCATCGCCTGGTTAACCAGCATCAAAACCGCACCTAACGCCAGACGATGACGATGCGCCCACACAAGCTCACGGGCGTCAGCCCATGCGGACGACCAGCGTATCTTCTTCTTTTTTTCTTCAGCCATTAGCCTTCATCTACGCTCACCAGGTCTTTCAGGCCACAAAGAAAGGCACAAAAGTTTAGCGAAACTTTTGTGCCTTAGCTTCTTTGTGGCAGTGGTTTACCAAATTCTGCACTGACCGTCGCGTATCTTCGTGGTCGCGTCAGTATCGTCCTGCTTCCATCCGTCACGCGTCCACGCAGAACCGTCCGTGTACTCGACGCGGTTTACGACCGCCTTCGGCTTCTCGTCTGAGGCGTCGGCGCTCACGACTCTACTCGCTGCTAAAGAGGTGCTCGCCTTCAACACCTTGATCTCGCCCGACTTCACACTCACCGCGCACAAGAAGATCCGTTGGGAAGCGTCCGTAGTGTCAGCAGCGTCACTGGGTTGATACTCCCAGACTATGGATTTTATCTTTTTCGGGCTGGTGTTCTTGACTCGGACTCTGTACTCATAAATGTACAACGGCGTAGTTTGCCTGAAAGAGGGCTCCCGAGCGGTGCGCCGGCCAACCTCGCGTAGCTCCCTGGAGCGGGTTTCTATAGTGGGTTGCTCGTCCTTCACCTCCCACCCCTTGGGTCTTCCGCGGACCTCGTCCTCACTGACAACACCAGGCGGCATGGGGTTGTTTCGGTCAATAACCTGGTGGGGTTTAAACTCACACACCAGCACTTCGATGTCGAGAACCTCGACAGGCGGTGAACTCACTTGCTCCTGGACCGGCATGAAGAACTGGGCTAGCAATAAGAAACTTAACAGCATGGTCATTTATCTCTTCCATGGAAGATGTATCGCGCAAACACGCAAAGCGCTACTGCGTTTCTCAAGTTTTCTTGCGGGGAGAGTATTGCTGAGCTTAACGTGCATCGCCGATCATTGCAAAGCTCGCCCAGTAGTGTGGATGTTGATATTCAGACGAACGTCTCAATGACATTACGCCCTCATGTAGTGCCTCCGCTTTGGAACGTGGATTTCGGTTTCCTGGTCTTACCGTGGAATAAAATTGAGTCATGAGTTGCGATACGGCTGCAGGCTCGACCTGCCAACGCGTCAACATCGTCGCCGGACTTCCAGCCACGAACCAGGACCATGACCAACCGGCTGCCGCTCCGGTGGCGTAGTTGCCCTTGCTCTGTGCATCTGACAAAACAACAAGTGGGGCGGTAGTTTGCAGATTGATGATTTCACGCGCCTGTAGAAATCCGTCTGCTTGTTTACCTGGTCCAGCTGCGAGGCCTACGAATGATGACATTGGACTCGTATCGTCGAGCAATGCCGGCGCAGCGAAATGCAACATACCAACTCGCGACGCTTCGAGCTTGAATCGCACTTCGCTCGCTTCCGTTCCCTTCAAGAGGCGACTCCTGCCAGGACCGTAGATCGTGCCCAGCCGGTTGATCTCTTCTTCCTGCTGTGGCGACGGCTGCAACTTTGTATCAGTGTAAGCAAGTTCAATTCGACTCGTGAATTCCTTCGATAGCAACGGATTGCCAAACGCGAGGAGTGGCTTGTTAACACGACTGAACGGAGCCCGTCGCTTTCTCATGTCGCGCAAAGCGGAGAGCGATGGAGCGTACGCCACCTGCATCTGATCCACTACATACCGGTGTTCGTCAGGCTGCAACGCCTCGAACGGCAAACGCCACAATATCCCGTCAGGCACGATAATCAGCTTGGTTTTTAGCAGGAGCTGATCGACCGCCGGCTCCATCAAGACGGAATATAGTTCTCGCGCCGACTCTTCGAAATCATCAGCACGCGATGCCAGTTTCTGCTCAAACTGCCGCACTCTATATGCCAGTTGATCGTTACTTATGTTCAGTGGATAGGCTTTCAGAGTAAGCGCGGCGGTCCGTTTGGACTGCGACCGTGGCTTTGGAGGCTCACTGACTGTCAACACAAACAGGTAGCTGTTGGTATCAGTAATCGTGTATTCGAGAAATGCGGTCTGGGAATCACTCACGAGGGAACGTATTTCATCGATCTTCAATGGCGCGAGATCACCGCGGTCAATTTTCAGAAGAGGGTGTTGGACCAATAATTTCCGGCGGAAGTCAGCGTAGGCGGAGCGAGCTTGGCGTAAGCGATCGCGCAGACTTGAACTTCGCGTTTCACTCGACGTTCGCAACTGTAACTCACGGTTGAGTTGCAGTTCGAGAGAAGCGACCTCGCCGGCCAACCGTTGTTCTTCGACCTGCTCAGCAGAAGACAGTCCTTTATTCGTGGAGGCGTTGCCACTTCGCAAAAGATCGAATAACGACTGCGCCTTTGCTCGCTCGGCATAGTCGAATGCCTCCCCGGCGCGATTCCTACTGACTTCTAGATCGAGTGCTGCCAGATACGGTAAAGAGCTGTTGTGCTCTGGAGCCTCAACGCTTGCCGGGCGGGAACGCAGAGATTCGACTATCGAAATAGCATCGTTAAATGCTTGATAAGCTTGTGGCGCATGGTCCATTTCACGATGCGCCTTGCCCTTTAACATCTCCGCGTACCACAACACCTCAAGGTTATCCAATTGCCTTGCAATAGAAATAGCACTGTCGGCGGCGTTGAGTGCCTTCGCATAATCGCCTTGCAACAGGAAGGCATTGGAGACTCGGGTGAGAACCTCAGCCATCCTCTCCTTGTTTCCCAGGGAGTTGAATATGCCGAGGGCTTTTTGATAGCTGTCCAGGGCCTCCAAGTAATTCTTTTGTTTGAGAAAAGCAGAGCCCATCCCGGCAAGAAGATCGCCTTGCCCAGACTTGTCGTCCGCCTCTTCGCGCAACGCCAGTGCTCTTCGATATGAAACGAGGGTTAAATCATAATTGCCCTGTACGTAGTAAAGATTACCGATAAGATTCAAGACCCGGGCCATCTCGATCTTGTTACCACTCGTTTCAAACTCGGTTAAGGCCTTGCGGTAATAGTTCAGCGAGCGTTCGTAGTCTCCTTGCAAAGCGCGGACGAGTCCAATACTTCCCAGGATCGTGCCGGTTGGCGCCTTTATCATTTCCGAAATGCCGAGACTCTTGAAATAGTTTTCAAGCGCCGCTCCATAATCACCACGAGAACGATGTACGTTTCCAATTCCTTTCAGCGAATTGGCAACACCCAGCTTGTCAGACTGCGTTTCCTGAACAAGCACATTCCTCTGGTAGTACTGAAGGGCTTCTTCGTAATTTCCCTGGTAGTAGGCGGAATTTGCGGCGCCGTTGAGCGAAGCAATGAGTGCGCCGAGGTCTTGCGGTGAAAGATGGGCCAGCGATTGTTTGTAGTAGTTCAGCGCCTGCGCGTAATCACCTTGCATGTATAACGAATCCGCGAGCCGCACAGTATTCTCTGCGTTACTGTTTGCTTCGTTGCTCTTATTAAAGGCTTCGGCGGCAGCCGTGTAATTCCCCTGCCCGTAGTAAATGCTTCCGATACTGTTCAGCGTGTTGGCGATCTCTTCTTTATCGCCGAGTGAGTTGAACTCCTTAAACGCCTGCTGAAACGCTGCGAGTGCGTCCGCATCGCGACGCTGTTCCTTGTAGATCAGGGCCAGACCAGAAAGAGCTTTCGCCGACTCGTAGTTGTTTTGGACCTCGCTGAAGAGCGCACGCGCTTTTTGGTAGTGCTCCAACGCCGCCGGGTAATTGGCTTGAAAATAGTAGACAGTGCCGATGTCTAACGCTGCCGAGGCGACACCTTCTTTGTCGCCGATTTGCTCGGCGATGTTTTTAGCCAGCGCATAGATGTCAAAGGCGGTCGAATACTGTCCCGCCAGTAAGCGCGCGTTGCCCTGCCGGATCAACGCCTTGCGCAGATCAGG
>JBKPJS010000209.1:0-9580 GCA_046730815.1 Acidobacteriota bacterium | reverse complement strand
ATTGCAGGCTACAAAGCCGCAGATCCACGCCTCTGAAAGACTGAGTAAATCAAACCGAAAGAAACAACGAACCAGCCTGCCAGGGCGAGATAAATGAAGTAGCGCGGAATAACGAGTAGCGGCGGAAAATTTATCGCCTTGGATAGTTGGAAGGTACACACCGTGTACATTCCAAACGGGAAGACCATTCCCCAATACTGCGGATCATATTTCAGAGGAAACTTCCTGTAGACATGCCGCCAAAAGCCGAGAATTAAAAGCAGTGGAATCCACCACGTGCCGGCTGCCCAAAAGAACAAGGTGAATCCTTTCAGGAAAGCCATGAATTCGCTGAGTAGCGTCGATTCGGAAGCCGCAATCAGGCGCGCGCCCGCGAGGGTCGTGATCGCCACCGCGCCCATGTTGATCCAGTAAGGCGGCGTGAGAGAAGCAGTCGTAATGTTGACAAAAGTGAACCGGTAAAAAATGAGCGTAATCAACGGAATGTAGAGCATGCACCCGAGTAAGAACATGCACAGCGTAAAGAAAAGGAGTAGTTCACGATATTCCGCAAAATGGCCCACCAGCAGCGTTCCCAAAACTGAAATTGATTGTGTCGCTACAACTGCCAGCAACCATGCGCCATTTAATCCGCCCTCGATAGACGGCTTGTTCTCGCGAACCGTTATCGCGGCGAAGAACGTGTACATGATGACGGCCCACAAGATGAGAGCGAGCAACCAGAGAAGGCCGGCAATTCGAGATTGACCTGCGACAATAAATAGTTGACTGCCGAGGACACCTGTTCCTGCCACCACCGTGAAAAATCCCGGCCCACGGACATGGTTATTAATGTCGTTCCTGACACGAGGAAAGAACCATACCAATCGCATTAGCAACAGCAACCAGAGAAGCGCAAACGCGATGGCGTTTACAACCAGCAGCACGAACGCGAGAGTTCTCATCTCCAGTAGAAAACAAGCGATGGAAATGATCCCGGTCGCCATTACCAACGCGAAATATCCCGGAAAGAGATCCGCCGCTGCTCGCAAGACGAAATTGGTCTCGGTTTTTGAATTAGTCATGGCTTTGCCTCAAAGTCTTCCAGCCACAAAAAAGCAAAAAAGCATTTCCGCTGATTTTTGTGCCTTTTGTGCTCCTTTGTGGCGGATCTTCTTGCAACGAATCGGATTTGGTGCACTTTGAGGCAAAGGTATTAGTCATTAACTGCGTCCGCTTCTTCGTCGCAACGCTTGCAGTCAAGTTCAAGACCAAGCCGAGAAGCGCGACCTGCCTCGGTGAGAACCCAGTCTCGAGCAGTCAGGGGCGGTTCGTGCCTGACGTGCTGGCGGTGACCGCATTGAAGAATCGCGCGCCAGTGGTCTTCGCCGTCTTTATCAAAGCCCGTGATCTTTTGCTTCATTGGTCCTTGATCGAAGTGCGTACGTAGCCCGTACTCGTCTTGCGGCGCGAAGTAGGCCGCCACCACCGAATAATTGAGAGAGCGATGACGAAGCAGACGCCCGACGCGATCACAAGTGGGAGAAGTACTGAGTAACTTCGCGCGAGCGCAGCGTCGACCGTCGCAGCGAGTATCCAAAGCTGAGCGATGTTGATCATCACGAGCATGACAAGGCGTGCCTGCCATACGGCGGCATGATGACGCTCGGATCGGCGCGGATTTGTTGGTTGTGAGTTAAGCTTAGCCTGCATGTTCACCACCTGAGGGCTTTCGGCCGACAGCCCAAACCTGACCGTCTCGCGTCTCAACCTGGATAGTGTCAAGCGCGCGTGGCGGTGGGCCATAAAGAACGTTTCCCGTGGCAGCATCGAACGCGCCTTCGTGACACGGACACTCCAATCTCTGATGATCGCGTGAATAGTAAACGGGGCAACTCAGGTGAGTGCACTTTTGACCATAGGCGTGGTAAACGCCATCAGCAGTCCGGATCAGGATGGCGGACTCTTTTTCAGTCGGATAGTAGAAGTTTAAACTGCTGTTCGGTGCGAGCAATTCCGCGCCCGTGATTTGCGCAGCCGAAAGGGACTCGGAACTCTCAGCTTCAAGCATAGCTTTGGCAGCAAAACCACCGGCTCCAAGGAAAAGCGCTGCCGACGTCAATCCGAGAAAGTTACAAAACTCGCGACGTGTGACCTGCGCCTCTTCATCCCGTTCGTAAGGAAATTCTGCCTGGTAAGGAGCCGTGGCTGAGCGCACGTCATTTTCGTCGTGCAGCACACGCTTGATGGTTTCGTCTAGTTTCTTCATAACCTCGCCGCTAGAACTCGTTACTCTTGTCTGAGTGTTCCACTTGCGTATCAATCCATGATTCCGTTGTCGGTGTTGCTTCGTCGGCGCGCGTCAGCATCCCTTCAAAAACTCCGCAGCCGTCAACCTTCACTTCATCAGCATCAGTCGGCAGCATTAGATAAACTTTCGTCTCCACCTTTTGATTACCAAACACGTGTACGTTGACGGGCTTGGTTCGTCTGAGAGGCACGATCTGTTCGTACTTGCCAAACGAAATCGCGCCGGTCGGACAGACGCTCGCACACATCGGTTTCAAGCCCTCTGACGAACGCTCATAACACATGTCGCATTTCATCTGGAGGTGCATCTGTGTGTTGTACTTTGGCACTCCAAATGGGCAAGCGTTTACACAGTTACGGCAGTCGAGACAGCGCGGCTTGAGCGCCGACATCACGACGCCATCCTCGGAAACTTTGATTGCATCGGCCGGACAAACCAGCGCGCAGGTTGGTTCCTTACAATGCATGCAGACAGTCGGCATGGTGGCCGTCGTCTGCGCGCGGTCGATGTAATCGACAAAAATCATCGAGTAGCCTTTGTGCGTGGCGCATTCGCGGCAGGCGGCTACACAGGCGCGACACCCAATGCAACGCTGCGGATCGATGAACATCGTCTCTTCCATTACCCTCTTTTCACCTCGCTCAGGGATGCACCTTTTCGTTGCTGGCCCATGATCGGCAATTGTCGAGAATGAATTTTTTCAATGCGCGCCGCGCACGCCTTGAACTCCGGAATCTTCGACACCGGGTCAAGCGCAGGGTTGGTGAGTTGATTGACGGCCAACTGCTCACCCCAATGATATGGAATGAAGATCGTGTCAGGTCGAATGGTGCGCACAACGAGGACGGGAAACACTCCTTCACCGCGACGCGAGATGACGCGCACACGTTCACCATCATTGATTTTGAGCTTCAGCGCAGTTTCGGGATGGACCTCAACGTAGGGCTCGGGACATTGCTCGACGAGAAAACCGATGCGCCGGGTTTGATTGCCGGAGAGATATTGGTAGACGACACGACCGCTCGTCAGTATCAACGGGAATTCGTCGTCAGGAACTTCTTTTGGCGGTTGGTATTCAATCGGATGAAATTTTGCTTTGCCATCCGGATGGTAGAAGCGTTCCTCGAAAAGTCGCGGCGTGCCCGGATGATCTTCCGTCGGACAAGGCCAAAAGATTCCATTGTTGCGTTCGATCTTTTCCCAGGTGATGCCGTAGTAATCCGCATTACCGCCGCGGGATGCGACCCGCAGCTCATCGAAGATCTCCCGCGGGGAATTAAATGAAAAATACTTTTCCCGGCCCATACGTCGCGCAATCTCTTGCACGATCCACCAATCCTGCCGCGCTTCACCCGGCGGATCGTTGGCTTTATTAATTTTTACGACACGGCCTTCGCTGTTGCAGGTCACGCCTTCATCTTCACTCCATGCCGAGCCAGGTAACACCACGTCCGCATAGCGCGAGCCTTCAGACATGAAGAAATCAATGCAGACATAGAAGTCGAGTCCTTCAAGTGAACGACGCACGTCGTTCGTGTCGGGAAGGCTAACCATTACGTTGTTGCAAATCGAGAGTAGTCCGCGAACTTCTCCTTCACGCATTTTGGTGAACATCTCGACCACCGAGACACCGGCCTGTGGCAATTCGTCTTCGGGCAATCCCCAAACGTCACAGACGTATTTGCGATGTTCAGGATTCATGATCGAACGCTGACCGGGAAGCTGATCTGCTTTTTGTCCATGCTCGCGGCCACCCTGACCGTTGCCTTGTCCCGTTATTGTTCCGTAGCCCCGACCGGGTGCGCCGATCTTTCCGGTCGCGAGCACCAGGTTGATATAGGAGAGGACATTGTTGACGCCGTTCGTGTGATGTTCGATTCCGCGCGCGTGCATGACCATCGCGGTTTTTGCGCGGCCATAGAGTCGAGCAGCTTCGATAATCTTCGCTGGTGGAACGCCGCAAATCTGCGCAGCGACGTCAGGCGAATACCGCAGCGCCAGTTCTCGCGTCGCTTGCCAGTCGTTGGTGCGGGAATCGATGAAGTCCGGATCGATCAGGTTCTCTTCGATCAAGACGTAAAGCATTCCGTTCGCGAGCGCGACGTCAGTGCCCGGCTTTAACTGGAGATGCAGGTCTCCCTGCCGTGCGGTCGGAGTTTCACGTGGATCGACGATAATCCAGCGGCCGCCGTTATCGCGCTGTTGCCACAAAAACTTATTAAGCACGGGAAACGTTTCGGCACAGTTTGATCCGGCAATCAACAAAACTTCGGCAAGTGGAATGTCGCTCCACGGGTTCGCCGCGCGATCGATGCCGAACGCTTTGTTGTTTCCGGCTGCTGCCGAGACCATGCAGAGCCGGCCGTTATAATCGACGTAGCGAGTGCCCAGGCCTGCACGCGCAAACTTACCCATCAGATAAGTCTTTTCAGTAGTCAAAGAAGATCCGGAATACACCCCGATCGAATCTTTCCCGTGAGCTGCTTGCAGCTCTTTGAATCGTTTCACCACCAGATGCAGCGCATCGTCCCAAGAAGCGCGTTCGAAGCGGCCGTTGCGTTTGATGAGCGGATAAAGCAGCCGATCCGGATGATGAACTTGCAGATATGCCGTCACGCCTTTCGGACAAAGGCGTCCTTCGTTGACCGGGAAGTCATAACGCGGCTCAAAACCGACAACGTGGTTTTGCTCCACAAGCAGATTCATGCCGCACTGGACGGCGCAATAAGGACAATGCGTCGGGACAACGCGGTCGATCACCCGATCGGCGCGCCAACCGTCATGCGGCGCGTCGTGGAGATGTGGGCCATAAGCCTCGATGATCTGATCGAGATTCTCGACTCTGCTCATGAAGTCTCCGATGTATTTCGCGAGCCTTGAAAAACGTCCTCGGTTGACTGAGGCAAACTCGCATACGCGAGTCCTCGTATAATCCGCTTGCAACGCGGACAGTAGTCCTGAAGCGTCTTGCCGTCGCCCAGCGAATAGTCAAAGCCGAGCTTATCGACAACTGTTTTTAGATCGTCGAGCCAAAGCTGTGCGACGAACTCTGCACCGCAGCGAGCGCAACTAGCTTGGGGCATTTCTCGCGCGCGTTCCTGATAGAGTTCAACTCCGATCGATGCCGGACGCTGGACCACATGAAATAATTTGCCGAAGGGCAAATAGAATAACGTCATGATCACTGTGGCTTGATGCGTAAGAGCGATGAAGTGATACATATAACCGTTCAACCACAAACTCGAGGCGGTTAGCATCAAGCCAGTCACCGAGATGGCTATCAGGAGCATGTGCGGCACAAAGTCGAGCGTGAACTGCTGTAACGCAATCGCGCCGCGATCGCGCAAACGGCGATGAATGGCAATCGCGCAACCGGCAATGACCATCAGCGCCGTAAAATCGAGGGCATGAAACGTCACCCAGGCAAGAAGGCTACGGCCTTGCATGACGTTCAAGGGAAAACCAAAAACATAAGCGCGGTAGCCTAAGTCACCCTCCAGCTTGAAATGCACCCAACCAAACACCAGCGGAAAAGTGATAAGAGCTGAAAGCACGCACCCCCACATGATCAAAAAATGCATCGCCCACCGGGCAAAACCGCGTTTGAAGATAAAACGCTGACCGACGAGGTTGGTCCCGATCGTTTTGACAGCGTTCGCTGTGTTCTGCAAAAGCTTGTCCCGTTGCAGGTAGAGTTTCCAGCCACGCCGCCAGTAAACACGCGTAGCCGGACGTTGCAGCCAGACTGCGTAACGGAACACTATCGCTCCAAACGCTACGACACTGGCGATTGTGTAACCAAACAGCGCCGAATCGTAATGTTCAAGATTGCGTGACCCGGCAATGATGAGAATCGTCAGCAGAAAAGAAGCTGCCAACGCAAGCAGCACCGGCTTTCGAGCTGTCGATGAACTACTCATAGATGATCGATCACGAAACCAAATTCGAGCGGAAACAATTTATAGCACATCTCCAAATCGCTCTGGCGTCGTGTGCTGTTCACCAGACGTTCGCTTCGAACCTTTGCGGACGTTTTTCGAGTTCGCCGTCGATTCGCCCCGCAAGTTCTGTTTGCTCATCCGTGTTCAAAGCTATTGTTGCCCAATGATAAATCTGGCTCTCTTCGATCCGGTTGTGAGTCACGAGCCTCTGCTCGATTTCGAAGATTATGTTCCTGACAGCGTTCAATTCATCGTCGATGACGGCCGCCTCGGAATTGTTCAATAAGACTCGTAGCCTTGCGATGGCATTAGCCAGTTGATGCATGAAGAAGTCGTGATCCGCGCGCAGTCCTTCGATGGCGCTGCGCACCTCCGCCGGCGTTGGCTGTTCGATGGCACTCCTGGTCACACCATTCAATACTTCGGGGAAAAGATGGAGATGCTCGGCGCGAATGTGCACCGCCAGCTTCGCCCAAAACAGATCGAGCCTCGTGTAAATGGCTGCGAACTCACCGCTATCCAGCACTGCCTGGAGTTGCTTCAGTAACTTGTCCAGCGCAATGTGATCATCGGCTAAGCGCCGGCTTCCTTTCGACAGCATGACCTAACTCTAAAACATCCGGCTCTCTTTCCAAGCCACAAAAAAAGCACAAAAAGCACGAAAGCATTTCCGCTGATTTTTGTGCTCTTTTGTGGCATATATTCATTGACACAACTTTCAGCGCGCTTCCAACTCGATAGCTTTCGGAAACAGAATGTTGTTTTCCAAATGGATGTGTTGATACAGATCCGTTTCGAAGTCTACCAAGCCCTGATACAGAGTCTGGTAACTAAAGCAGCCGTCCGTGGGCACGTTGTAATCTGACGTTGTGGCACGTAGCTCGTGCAGGATAGTTCCAGCAGTCTCGTGTTCCATTTCCATCAGACGTATCGGATTATTGACCGTGCCGAACGGCGGGAAGGGGTGGAGCTGATTCTGCGAGCTTGCCTCATCCAACCGGACGATATACGGGAAGAGAATCTGTTCTTCCTTGAACATGTGCGGCTTCAGATCGGCACAGAGCCGCTGGAACAGGTCGGCCACCTTCGAAAGTTCGGGGTGATTTACGCCGTGCGCAGCGCGTACTTTGTCAATGAGCGCCGTGAGTCTATCCATTTCTGATTTGGTGAACTTATGATGTGTTTCGAGGATGTGAGTAATAAGTTCCGTTAGCGACAGCTCCTGAAAATCTATGATCTCTTTTTCCTTGCCGCTAGTCCTGCTTAAGACTGCTAACATCGCGATCACGTTCTCTACTTCTACGCCCGCTGACTCGCACGCCTCTGTTAGCGGTCGTTTCCCACCACAGCAGTAGTCAATCTTTAGACTTTCAAATAGCCTTGTTGACTCCGGTACCTGTACGGCCACTTCCCTTACGGTCATCGCTGAATTAATCATTCGTTTTTCCCCTCAACAGTTCTCTGCAAATTAGCTGGTGCCCATCCAGGGAGCCACTGTGCAAAGAAGATGCCGCCGGAAAACATGAGAAATTTTGCAGATCGAGAGACGCTCGTGGGAATTTTTCGGAACCAGTGCGGATAAGTTCGCAGTCTTCCAGCCACAAAAAGGCACAAAACGCACAAAAGCATTTCCGCTGATTTTTGTGCTTTCGTGCTCCTTTGTGGCGGATCTCTTTAATCAATCGCGATCCACTGCAAACTCGATGGAAAGAGTTTCTTTTCAGGATCGATGGTGACGACGTATGCGCCAAGCGCGCCGATGCGGCGGTTGGGACCAAAGGTGATCTTGGGCATCAGCCCGGTGTCGTATTCGTAAAGTCCCTCGAGAGTGGTAATGAGGCGCTCGCGGCTGAGGTCTTTGCCGCAAAGCTCGAGTGCATGGACCAGGATTTTGGCCGCGGCTATCGCTGAAGCTTGCGCTGCCGCGTGCGTGGATTGCAGCTTGTTGCGTTGCAGCAGCGCGCTGTATTCAGCAGCTCCGATTTCGGAAACATCGGCGGGAACCGTGGGGAACGCAAGAAAGATCCTGTCTTTCGTTTTTATCGTCACTGCATCGGCGATGTGTTGGCCAACGAGTGTGCCCAGCATGTAGATCGATGGTGTCCAACCAGCAGTCTCAGCTTCCTTCAACATCGCTGTCGCTTCCACACCAGAGTCGAGAAAGAAAACGGTGTCGATTCCCTTCCCTTTAAACTCGCCCACATACTTCGAAGCACTGAATCCGTCTTGCGCGTAGTAGCTTGTCGTTACTGTCTTCCAGTTAACTTTTTTCACCTGCTCTTCAATGCTCGCAACGATACTGCGGTTGAATTGCATATCAGGCGAAACAATCGCTACACGCGAATTTGCGCTATCAGTCTTCCGCGCCGCGAAGGTGGCGAGTGCGCGCGCCTGCTCTTTGAGTCCGGGCAACAAGTAAAAGACGTAACGATTAACCGGCGCTCCTCGTTGCGGCATCAATGTTGACGGACCGATAAACGGGATTTCCTTCTCCTGAGTCAACGCGGCCACACCGTCCTCCGCACCCGCACTGAGACCACTTACGATCGCAAACACCTGTTCTTGGTCAATGAGACGCTTCATGTTTGAAACGGTCAACTTCGAATCGCCATGCATGACGCGCAATTCGATTTTGCGGTTGTAGATGCCACCGCGACTGTTGATCTCAGCAAAGTACGTCTGCAACACCTCGCCCATCGATTGGGCCAAACCGCTGAGCGCGGTCTTCTCGGGAAGCACGGTGCCGAGCACGATGCTCGTGTCACTCACACCGGGATCAGTGTCGGTTTCGATGCGTTTCAAATAAGCGATCAGATTTGCCATGTCCTCCTGCGACATTCGATAAGTCGGCATCGCTACGGCCAACTTGTTGCCCGCAGGATCCAACCCAAGGGTCAACATGCGCACGAATGACGTTTCTGAAAACGCCGGGTGCTTGCGGCCGCCTTCGTCGGAGTGCCCGTAAGGCTTCGTGAGGAATGACCATGTCAGTGGGCCGGCAGTGACGCCGCCCTCGGTTATTCCCTGGCCTCTGAGGCCATGACAACCAGCGCACGTAAGAGTCGATGCCGGTACATCGATGTCGCTCATCAAAGCAGTGACTTCCTGACCCGATGCGGTTTCGCCTCGCAGATAAAACGCCTTGCCACGCTTTTCCTCCGTTGTGAGCTCGCGTCTCAAGGTGGTGGCTGACTGTGAATGAACTAACGATGGACCATTCACGATCAAAAAGCCCGCGATAACGATGAGAACAACGAGTAAAAGCCGGATAATCATTTTGGACCTCTGCGGTGCAACTGTAGGGGCGGCCCTCCGTGGCCGCCCGAGCTCGGAAAGATCAATGTTGGGA
>JBKPJS010000208.1:0-4151 GCA_046730815.1 Acidobacteriota bacterium | reverse complement strand
GCTGAACACTTCCTGCGAAGCGTCTCCGGTGTGGTAGTAGTCGAGCCGCATCGTCTGCGGCGCAGCAGTGGCGCTGGTCAAAGTTAGTAGGACGGCGGCCAAGACAAATATTGGTTTGAGCATACGGCGGATAATACAGATTCAGACGGAGAGTAGTCACCTGCCAATTGAATTGCTTCTCTGTGCAATCTCTGTGTTCTCTGTGTCTCTGTGGTGGTTTCTTCTGGCAAAGTAAACCACAGAGGCACAGAGAACACAGAGGTTGCACAGAGAAATCCAAACTAGGGGATTACCAGACACCGAGAACTCAGAGATTGCACAGAGAATGACGTGCTATACTGTTGGACTTTATGGCTAGTGTCCTCGAGATCATCCCGCTCGGCGGTATCGGCGAGTTTGGAATGAATTGCATGGCGGTGCGCTACGGTGACGAGATGTTAATTCTCGACGCCGGGATGGGCTTTCCCGAGGAATCGGCATATGGCGTCGACGTTTCAATTCCAAACTTCAGCTTTCTCGACGAGTATCGCGATGATATTACGGCGATAGTTCTCACACACGGTCACGAAGATCATCTGGGCGCGCTGCCGTACCTGCTGAAGAAGTTCAACGTTCCGGTTTACTGTTCACACTTCACGGCCGGCCTGGCGGAAAGCAAACTCGAAGAGCACGAATTGTTAAGCGACGTGTTGCTGCATCGCGTGGAACCGCGAGACGTTGTCGATATCGGCGTCTTCCAGGTCGAGTTCATACGCGTTTCGCATTCGCTGGTTGACTGTTTTTCACTCGGAATCAAAACGCCGGTCGGCACAATCATTCATACAGGCGATTACAAGGTTGACGAAACCCCGGTCATCGGGGAGCCCATCGATCTGCGTTCGTTCAGGCGATATGGGCAAGACGGCGTGCTGGCGTTGCTTTCCGATTCAACAAACGCGACTGTGCCCGGCCGTACTCCATCCGAGCGCGCGGTGATCCCCGCCTTTGAAGAGATCTTTTCCGAAGCGAAGGGCCGCATCATCGTCGCGGCTTTTGCTTCCTCGATTCACCGTTTGCAGATCGTGCTCGACGTGGCCCAACAGTTCAACCGTCACGTTTGCGTGCTTGGCCGTTCGATGCAAAAGAACGTCGAGGTCGCGGACCGTTTGGGATACCTCGACATTCCGGACGGATTGCTCGTGTCGCTCAACGAGGCAAAGATGATGAGCGACGACGAGATCGTGTTCCTGGTCACCGGCTCGCAAGGCGAATCGCGCGCGGCGCTTTCACAGATGGCGACGCAGAGTTACAAGGGCCTGATGGTCGAAGAAGGCGATACGGTGGTCCTTTCGGCGCGCATCATTCCCGGCAACGAGCGTTTGATTTCGAGGATGATCGGATTCATTTACAAGCGGGGTGCGAACATCATTGAAGAAAAGCGTCGCCTGGTCCACGTCAGCGGACATGCTTCGCAGGATGATATCCGGATCATGACAGAGGCGGTGCGTCCGAAGTTTGTTGTTCCGATTCACGGCGAGTATCGCATGCTGTTCCGGCATAAGGAGTTTGTCAAAAATCATCTCGGCTATTCCGAAGAGAACATCATCCTGATCGAGAATGGTGACGTGCTGGAGCTGGATGGCGAACGTGCCGCGGTGATCGACAAGCGTGAGATTGGACGCACGTTCATCGACGAGAGTGGGTTTAAAGAGATCGATAGCGAGACTGTGCGCGAGCGCAAGCAGTTGGCGTACGAGGGCGCGGTGACGGTTGTTGTCACCATCGATGAAGAGACAGGGGAGTTGGAAGGCGAGCCGAGAATTTCGGCGCGAGGTGTGCGCGGGTTGAGTTCCGATAATGGTTTTCGCGAGGACGCGAAACGAGTGGTGACGGCGGCGATTGCAGGTGCCTCGCGTCAAACGTTGGCGGATGAGAGTCTGTTGAAAGAGCACGTGCGCGTGGAGTTGAAGCGGTTCATTCAGAAGCAAACGGGGGCGAGGCCGGTAATTACGCCCGTGATCGTGTTGATTTAAGTCAGTTGACAGGATTTACAGGATTATCAGGATTGTAAATCATGTCTTATTGGACCAATAAGGTCGTGATGATCACGGGCGCCTCGTCTGGTATCGGGCGAGGAGTGGCGCTCGAGATTGCTTCTCGCGGTGCGAATATCGGGTTGGTGGCCCGCCGAGAGAGCTTACTCGAGGAACTTGCCGGAGAGATCACAGCGCCTAACGTTAAAGCTGTTTCCGCGGCAGCTGACGTTCGCGACGCTAAAGCGGTGAGAGAAGCCGCGGATCGTTTTCGCAAAGAGCTTGGTCCAATCGACGTTCTGATCGCCAATGCCGGAATAGGCACAGTCGATCACGTGATCAAATTACAACCCGAACACGCCGCCGAGGTGATGGGCATCAACGTGCTGGGTGCGGTGAATAGTGTTGCCGCTGTAGCGCCAGAGATGGTCGCACGCGGGCAAGGCCGCTTAGTGGCGATCTCGAGTTTGGCTGCGTATCGCGGCTTGGCCAAATCAGCAGCGTATTGCGCGAGCAAAGCCGCATTAACGTCGTACTTCGAAAGCGTCCGCATCGATCTGCGTCACACCGGCGTCGACGTGACGATCATTCACCCGGGATTCATCAAGACCCCGTTAACTGCCGGTCGAAAAGCGAAGATGCCTTACCTGATGGAACTCAACTATGGGGTTAAAAAAATCGTTTCTGCAATCGAGAAAGGGAAAAAGATTTATGCTTTTCCCTGGCAACTCGCAAGCCTGGCACGCCTTGGCTTGGTAATGCCGGTGGCGATGTACGATTGGATTATGGAGAGGAACTCCTTTAGAGAATAATGACCATCCTACAAGCGATCTTTCTCGGCCTGGTCCAGGGCCTGACAGAATTCATCCCAGTCAGTTCGACAGCACATCTCGTTTTTGCAGCGCGTCTGGTGAACCTCTACGGCGGCGTCGATAAAACGTTGCAAGCGGAACAGACCACTGCCACCATCGCCGTCATTCAACTCGGCACCTTGCTCGCGGTGCTGATCTATTTTTCCCGCGACATCGTCAACATACTGCTGGCTTTTGTCTCGGACCACCTCGCGATTTTAAGTCGACGAAGTGAGGCAAAACTTTCGCATGATGCCTGGCTGGGCTGGTTCGTGATTATCGGTTCGCTTCCGGTTGGCATCATTGGTCTCCTGTTTAAGAAACAAATTGAAGGGACGTTCACTAAAAATTTATGGGTCATTGCGACGATGATGATCGTCGTCGGCCTGCTGATGGCGATCGCTGAGTTAGTTGGCAAAAGAAAGCGCGGCATGGCCCAACTGCGCATTGGCGATGCGCTGGCTGTTGGTTCGGCACAGGTGTTGGCGTTGATTCCCGGCTCGAGTCGCTCGGGGTCCACGATCATGGGTGGGTTGTTTGCAGGCCTGACGCGCGAGACAGCGGCGCGGTTCTCGTTTCTGCTTTCAATTCCGGCCATCGCGGCGAGTGGGTTGTTGGAGTTGAAAGAGGCAGTCGAAAAATTGCCGGCGGGCAGCTATGGATCGCTTGCCGTCGCCACAGTGGTTTCCGGGGCGGTGGGCTACGCGTCGATCTGGTTTCTGTTGCGATACCTGCGGACGCATTCGACAGGCGTGTTCATTGTTTACCGTGTGATTGTCGGCGGATTGATTCTGGCGGCGTTGTCTTTGGGGTACATGTCGGCCAGTATTTAACCAAGATCCGTATTTTCCGTGTTAATCTGTGGTGGATGAGTACCCAGCGACCACGAAGCCCGCGAGTGCCAGTCGAGTTTGCCGTGGATGTTGAAGGCACCGACGCTTCAGGAAAGCCTTTTCAGGTTTCGGCCAAGGCGACTAAAATCAGCCGCGGCGGAGCAACGCTAGTAATCGACGTCGATGTGCCGATTGGCTCGACTGTACAGTTGACTCCAGCCAGCGGTGGTAAGCTCAAGGCCGAAGTTAATGGCTCATGGATTGACGACATCGACGGCAATCGGCGCATCGGTGTCAAGCTACTCGACGCGCATGGATGGTTCGCTGAATGAAACACAGATGAACACGGATTTTTTACAGATCAGATCATATTTAAATCCGCGTCATCTGTGGCTGAATATTATTAAATAAATGAAAGCCAAACGCTGGATCGTGCGAGAGCATGATGCCGAAAG
>JBKPJS010000207.1:0-4945 GCA_046730815.1 Acidobacteriota bacterium | reverse complement strand
CTCGTGGGCTCGGAGATGTGTATAAGAGACAGCCCTTCTCGTGCGCGGCGGCAAGCCCGCGAGCCATCTGGATTGCGTATTCGATTGCCTTTCGCGAGGGCACTGGACCTTCATTAATCCGGGCACGCAGCGTCTCACCCTCGAGTAGTTCAGAGACGACGTAAGGCGCGCCTTGATGAGTGCCCACATCGTAAACCGCGAGGATGTTAGGGTGGTTGAGTGTGCCCGTTGCTTGAGCTTCCTGTTCGAAACGATGGAGGCGATCGGGATGCTCTGAAAATGCCGCCGGCAACACTTTTACCGCAACGTCTCGATTGAGTTTCTCGTCGCGGGCACGATAAACCTCGCCCATGCCGCCCGCACCTATTTGCGAACGGATTTCGTACCGACCCAGTTTTGTTCCGGCAGGAAGGGTGGCGGTCATTCGACAGGCGAAGTTTAGATCGGCGGCTTTAGATTCGAATAGCTCTGGCCCAACAGTGCACTTTTACAGGATTGACATGATTTATCAGGATTGACATGGAACATGTTTAATCCTGCAATCCTGTAACGGCTTTGGGGCGGATACTCTATCACTTCACTATGGTACAGGTGAACGTCTCGGGATCTGCCGCCAGCATAAATCGCATTCGCGGCGGAATGTTCTTCAGAAATTCAGTGCCGTTCAAAGCTCGATCGATCAATTCACTATTCGCGCGCCGGAAAACGGATCGTGCGGGAGAGTGGGCCACTAAGATAAGCGAAAAGGACGAGATTGAAAACACAAAACGTGCAGTTGGCACTCATCTTGCCACGGGCCTTCAAGGTTCCGTATCTGTTCCGAATGAATGCAGTGAGTCGAAGATTTCTATGAGTGCTCTTGTTCCAAAAGTTACACGCGAACTGACGAAGATGAAGCGTACGCTCCGCGACGTATTCAATCTCGACAAACTCCGTCGTGGTCAAGCCGACGTTATCCGGTCTGTGCTCGAGGGCAACAACACGCTCGCTATTATGCCGACCGGCGCAGGGAAGTCGCTCTGCTACCAGTTGCCGACCTTGCACCTGCCGGGCACGACCGTCGTCGTGTCGCCACTTATCTCGTTGATGAAAGATCAGGTTGATAAGTTAGAAGACGCAGGTTTGGAAGCGTCGCAATTGAATAGCGCACTCACCACGCGCGAGACTGAGGAAAATCTCGATCAGATAAAGACTGAAAACAACGACTTCATCTTTGTTACGCCTGAGCGGTTTACAACTCCGGAATTCCTGGCCGAGTTGCGTAAGCAAACGATCAACTTTGTCGTGATCGATGAAGCACACTGCATTTCCGAGTGGGGTCACGACTTTCGTCCCGCGTACCTGTCTCTTGGCGCAGCGGTGAAGACGCTTGGTTCGCCACCAGTTCTGACCTTAACTGCGACTGCTACCTCCGAAGTCATAGCAGACATCGAGAAGCAGCTCGATCTCGGAAAACTTAGCGTCGTGAAGACTGGTATCTATCGACCTAACATTCGTTACGAGGTCAAGCGAGTTACAAATGAACGTGAGAAACATGAAGAACTCATGCGAGTACTTCGCGAGCACGAGGGAACGGGAATCATTTATGCCGCAACCGTCAAAACTGTCGAGGAGCTGGCCGATTGGTTGAAAGGCTTTGACTTTAACATCGAGAAGTATCACGGACGCATGAAAGCAAGCGAGCGAAAGCAGAACCAGGAAGCATTCATGGGCGGCGACCTTAAAGCGATAGTCGCGACAAACGCGTTCGGCATGGGTATCGACAAGCCTGACATTCGTTTCGTTGTGCACTACCAGATGCCTGGTTCTCTCGAAGCTTATTATCAGGAGTCGGGCCGCGCTGGTCGTGATAGTCAACCTTCGACTTGCAGTCTTTTTTATCAACTCGAGGATCGACGCACGCAACAGTTCTTCCTGGGTGGTAAGCATCCAAAGTTCGACGACATTCTGGCGGTATATCAAGCATTGGAAACACTCAATGCCGCTGAGACGCCGATGTCGCTTGCTACGGTGCAGGAACATGCGAACACAGTGGCTGCTGGAAAGGTGCGAGTAGTTCTGTCACTACTGAAGGAATTGAAACTGGTAAAAGAGTTGCGGGGCAGTAACTTTCGCCTGTTGCGAACGGATGTGAAGCGCGAGGAGTTAGAGGAACTCGCGCGTTTGTCTGAAGCAAAAGTTGAAAAGGACAAAGAAAAGTTGGAGCGGATGATGCAATATGGTCAGAGTGCGAAATGCCGCTGGCATCTGTTGCATGAATACTTCGGTGAAGAGATGGAAGATGAGCGATGCGGAACGTGTGACAACTGTACTCATCCACTGGAGGAACAAATCGCGTTGCCGGATGTGAAGAAGGGCATCGCCGCTGTGATTTAACCGCAGATCTTACGGATGGAAATGGATATTCTTGACGCGATCCAATGGCCGGCGATGGTCGTAACGGTTATTGCCGCCTGGATGGTTGGCTCGCAGAAAAAGTTCAAGCGCAATTGGGGATTCTGGTTGTTCCTCTTGAGCAACGTGCTGTGGATTGTGTGGGGTGTGCACGATCGCGCGTTTGCGCTAATCTTTCTACAGCTTTGTCTTGCCTTTCTGAATATCCGCGGAGCGATGAAGAATCGTAGTCAGGTCTCGACATGAAAACTTACAACGCAACTCCAACACGAACAGCCTTCCTCTTTGATTTAGACGGAACCCTTATCGACAGTGTTTATCAACACGTGCTCGCGTGGCGCGAGGCGTTGGAGGCTGGCGGAATTCATCTCGCCGTGTGGCGCATTCACCGCCAGATCGGGATGAGCGGAGGTCTCTTCGTCAACGCTTTGGCCCGCGAGACGGGACACACTGTTTCGGCAGAAGAGGCTGAGCGAATACATCAGGTCCACGGCGAAGCGTTCCAACGCTACGCGTCACAAGTTCGAGCACTGCCGGGAGCTCAGGAGCTATTGTCCTATCTAACAAAGTCGGGAGTTCCTTGGGCCATCGCGACCAGCGGGCGACTCCAAAGCGCGAGCCTGTCACTTGATCTGCTGGGAGTTGGTAAAGACGTTCCCCTCATTACCCGCGACATGGTGGCCCACGCCAAACCGGATCCGGATCTCTTCTTAGCGGCGGCTGAAAAACTTGGAGTGCCGATCAGTGATTCGGTAGTCGTGGGCGATAGCATCTGGGACCTGCTTGCGGCGCGACGTGCGCGCGCATTGGGTGTCGGATTGCTGTCAGGCGGCTACGGTCGTGAGGAGTTGGAGCGATCCGGTGCTTACAGAGTCTATAACGATCCCGCCGATCTGTTGCGACACCTGGACGAGGTTGGTGTACGCAGCGCCGAGTAGACACTTTCAGTTTACATGATTTACATGTAAATCATGCCTAATCCTGCAATCCTGTAAAATGCGCGCTGAAGCCTTGCCATCTTAGGTATCCTGCGCTAGCATGCCTAAAACATTTAGGCATAGCCATGACTAACCCAAAAGCTGACCTGCTGCAAGGCACGCTCGACATGCTCATTCTGAAAGCGCTCTCGCTGGGGCCGTTACATGGTTACGGCATCATTCAGCGAATCCGCCGGATGTCGGACGAGATGCTCACGGTTGAACAGGGTGCGCTCTACCCGGCTCTCTATCGCATTGAGCTGAAGGGTTGGGTCACAGCTAAATGGGCTGAGAATGAGACCGGCCGGAGGGCGAAATTCTACAAACTGACGAGGGCCGGACAAAAGCAGCTACGCGTCGAGGAAGAGAGTTGGGACCGGCTGGCTCTCGTTGTGGCAAAGATGCGAGAGGCAACGTAGCGATGGAATGGTTCAATACTTTGCTGGCACGACTCCGCGCCCTGTTGCGCCGCGATGTTGTCTTGCAAGACATCGACGAAGAGTTGCGTGCTCACATCGAGATGGAGACCGAGGCCAATCGCGAACTCGGAATGACGCCGGACGAGGCGCGCCTTTCCGCCGCGAAGAGTTTTGGCAATCTCGGCAGTATCAGAGACCGGGCTTATGAGGTTAGAGGAGGAGGATTTATGGAGACCGTTTGGCAAGACGTGCGTTATAGCGGGCGCATGCTCCTCAAACACCCCGGCTTCACGCTCATCGCGGTGCTCACGCTCACTTTAGGTATCGGCGCTAACACGGCGATCTTCAGCATCGTCAACGCCGTACTTTTGCGCCCGCTTCCGTACCAGGCGCCGGAGCAACTGGTGATGCTTGGAGAGACTAACTCGGGCCAGCGAAACGGCTCCGTGTCGTATCCCAACTTCGTCGACTGGCGCGATCAAAACAAAGTCTTCGATTCGGTTTCGGCGGTGCGCTGGAACGAAAGTTATAACTTCACAGGCGCAGGCGAACCAGAACGTTTGCAGGGTCGAATCGTTTCTGCCGGATTCTTCTCCTTACTCGGAGTAAAGCCGCTGCTGGGCCGCGATTTTCTCCCCGAAGAAGATCGTCCCGGCGCAACCCCCGCAGTGATCATCAGTCATGGCTTTTGGACTCGCAGGTTCGGCAACGATCCAAGCATCATCGGCAAACAGATCACGCTCAATAACCAGAGCCATACCGTGGTCGGTGTCACTCCGCAAAATTTCCAGTTTGGACTGGACGCAGACGTCACTATACCCATCGGTCTCTCGGCAGAACGCTTCAAAGCACGTGGCGCAGATCCAGGTATCCGCGTTGTCGCACGTTTGAAACCAAACGTGTCACAGCAACAAGCCGAAACGGAAACGAATGTGATTTATGCGCGGCTGGAGCAACAGTATCCGGAAAGCAATACCGGCCGGCGTGCTTACCTGACGTCGCTGCACGAAAACTTTGTGGGCGATGTGCGACAGCCTTTGTTGATTTTGCTGGGCTCTGTGGGATTGGTCCTACTGATTGCCTGCGCGAATGTTGCCAATCTTCTGCTTGTCCGCGCGTCCGCGCGCAAAAGAGAAATGTCGGTGCGCGTGGCGC
>JBKPJS010000206.1:0-7212 GCA_046730815.1 Acidobacteriota bacterium | reverse complement strand
GGGCGGCTGAATACTCTCCGGCAGCCGCAACTCACCCGAATTGCCGTGACCTTCGATCTCACGCAGCATTGCCGGAAGTTGCGCTGACTTATCTGCGACGGCTATGAACCCAATTCGCTTGAGTGTTGGACCATCGAGACTGCGAAGGTTGTGACTTTGATAGCCGTTTGTTTGCCGGCGGCACGCGACCAGTGGCGCTCCGGGCCAGAAGGCTTTCGCGTGATCGACTGCGGTATGGAGTTCGACCATGTCCGCACCGGGAACTACTTCATACAGGACCGCCAAAGGCGGTGGTCCTTCGGCGCCGCGCACGCCCTCACGTTTCCGTTGTTTGGCAAGCGCGACTTCGACCTCCACCTCGCGCAAGCCTTCGATCAATGTCTTCACGCCAGCCGCACGCAACGCCTCGATTAACTCGTAGGCCGGCGCTTCGTGAGCATCCGTCAATAGGATTACGTGACTCGACATGCTTTTGACTTAAGTTCTGCCGCGCGCAGCGCGTCCCGAAAGTGCCACCTTGTATTGGCTGCTGTTGCCCTGTGAATCCTGCGCTTCAACCGTGAGCTCTCGCGTAGCTGCGCCTGCGGTGACCTGGATCTGAAACACGCCGTCGGGACCGGCAATCGTTTCTCGTCCCGCCACGCGAATCGTTATGCCGGGTTCGGCCTTTCCGCGGATCAAATAAATGTTTCCACCCAGTAGCTCGGCACTCAGATTTGAAAGCGCCACCTGCGAGCCGGTGCCTCGAGTGACGACAATGAATTTGAGCGGATCGCTCCAATCACTCGCCTGACCACTCACGGCCGTTGCTCTTACTCGCCAGAAGTACACCCCAGGACGAAGATCGCTTGCGCCAAACTCAGTGGCGGCCAGTTGATCGCGCTCGATAACTTTTCCATCCGCGACGAAGAAAGGTGAAGTAGCGACTTCGACGCGATAGTAAGAAGGTGTGCCTGATTGCGGGCGTAGCCATTTCAACGCTACGCTGGCGGCGCCATTAGATCCGATAAAAACTTTTTCGAGGTCGCGTGGTTGGGCCGGCTGCGGCACGTCCAACAACTTTTGCGCCGGTGAGAGACGACCCGAGTTATTAACTGAAACGTACTCACCCGCGTGTATTGAGGTTTTGTCTCCAGCACCATTGGTACTCTCAATCGCACCGGTAGCGACGCGAATCTCTTCAGTACCTTCCGGATTAACTCCAAAACTCGCGTTGGTCTTTTCACCCATTGTGTTCTTCGTCTTGGGCGTCTCGACTACGTTCGTGGTTCCGTCTGCCTGTTGTTCGGTACGGACCGAAAGCTGACCACTATCGACCTTGACGTGAACGTTTGTCCTCTTGCCGTCGTCGGCCTTGGCATTATCGCGAACGATGATCGTGCTGTTTGGTTTGACGAGCAGAGTCGAGCCATCGGCGAGACCGATGCGGGCGCGTCCGCCGGCCTGTGTTTGCACTGTGTCGCCGGGATAAAGCTCCGTGTCGGCAGTGACAGAGAGAGTTTCTCGAGTCGCGGCCCGGATGACGCGCACATCTCCTTCGAACGAGATAAACCGTGCGCCGGTGGAGTCCTTAACCTCCGCGATATGCTTGAAGGGATTGCCATACTTCCAGACGTAGAGGGCAGCCCCGGCGGCAACTCCGCAGAGAAGAAAAAGGGCGATTACCAGATAGACGAAACGCTTCTGAATAATCCACCAATCATAGGCAAATCGACTGGTCTTATTCGCAACCATTAGCTAAACCGAGTTAGGGAAGGCAGAGCAACAGATTTGAACCAGATGTGAGTCCGAACGGTGTCGGTGGCGCGAAACCCACCGGATTCCAGGCAGCAACACCACCAGTTCGGAATTTAGCACACGAAGGAACGGTGTTCAAGCACGTTTAATCACAGAATTACGTGTTTTTTACCGATCTCTCAGAAAATCGTGCAAATCGAGGTGTTATTTAAGGATTTGCTCTGCCTTGGAGGGCTCTTCCGGCAACTCTTCGCCTGGCGGGAGGTCGAAATCGGGGGGAAGGTCGACTTGAATCGTCGTCTCGCCTTCAGGTGCAACCAGCAGCGACGCCACAACCGAGCCGACCAGCACCAGCGCGACGAAGCCGAGCGAAAACTTGATTGGAATGTTAATTCCAATCGCCACCAGCAGCATCTTGACTCCAATAAAGGTGAGAACTATGGCCAGTCCAGTGCGTAGGTAACGAAACTTCTCCACGACACCCGCCAGCAGGAAGTACATCGATCGCAAACCAAGAATCGCGAAGACGTTCGAGGTATAGACGATAAAAGTGTTCGTGGTAATCGCAAAGATCGCGGGTATCGAGTCGACGGCGAAGACCAGATCGGTTACTTCAACCACCATTAGTACCAGCAACAAGAGCGTGCCGGTTCGCCTACCGTTGACCTTAGTGAAGAACTTCTCTTCTTCATAATGGCGAGCGATGGGAAGAAAGCGGGTCACCACACGTACGAGAGGATTCTGGTCCGGTTGTATGTCGATCTCTTCCTGCCGGAACATCTTGATTCCAGTGTAAACGAGGAACCCGCCAAAAATGTAGATGATCCAGTGAAAACGCTCGATCAACGCCGCGCCCACGAAGATCATCGTAAGACGCATTACCAACGCGCCCATCACGCCCCAGAAGAGCACACGATGTTGAAACTTCGCGGGTACCTTGAAATACGAGAAGATCAAAAGAAAGACGAACAGGTTATCGACCGACAGCGATAACTCAATGAGGTAGCCGGTAAGAAACTCAAATCCGCGCTGCGAGCCCTGATAGTGAAAGACGAGTCCGGCGAAGAGCAGGGCAAGCGTTATCCAGACGCCGCTCCAGATCCACGCTTCCCTGTATCTGATTGTGTGAGCTTTGCGATTGAAGAGCCCGAGATCGAGGCTCAGCATGGTGAGAATGAATAGACTAAATCCTATCCACAACCAGGTTGAGCCGCTAATTGCCTCCATTGAGAGAAGTAAAATAGCATCTGGATTATATTGGAGCAAACTTGCGGCCCTTCCGCGTCTCCCTTACAATCCGCAGTTTCTGAAAGGTAGCAAACAATGCTCAAACAACTAGGTCGCCTTGAAAGAACGCGCAACATCGTCATCCTGGGATTTGCCGTCCTGATGGCCGTCAGCTTGATCGTCTTCTATGCTCCCGGACGCAACGCCAGCACTCTCGATCCGTCCAGAAACACGGAAGTAATTGCCAAAGTCGGATCCGCGCGCATTACTGTCGCCGATCTTGCTCGCATTAGAGAAAACTACGCGCAGATGCTTGGCGGTCGCATGAGCCTGGCCCAGTTGGGTGGAAACAAGCGTTTCCTCGACGGCTTGATTAGCAAAGAGGTGATCTCACAGGAAGCAGAGCGCCTGGGTCTCGGCGCGAGCAACGCCGAGCTCGCCGACAAGATTCGCAAACAGTTCTCTGATGCATCGGGCCAGTTTGTCGGCTTCGAGCGTTACAAAGAATCTGTGACCGCGCGTTATGGCGACGTCGAGAAGTTTGAGGAGGAAATGCGCGACGATATCGCGCAGGAAAAACTGCGAGCATTCGTGAGCGCCAGCGTGAATGTTTCCGACGCTGCGGTGCAGGAAGAGTACACGCGACGCAACTCGTCTTTCGATGTGAGCTACGTCGCGGTTTCGGCCGACAAGCTGGCTGAGAAGATTCAGCCGAGTGATGATGAACTGCGCAGCTATTACGAGAGTCACAAGACGGATTACCGTTATCTCGAGCCGCAGAAAAAAGTTCGCTACCTCTTTATCGACACTGAAAAAGTTGGTTCCACACTTCAGATTCCGGAAGAGGATTTAAAAGCGGAGTATGAGAGTCTCAAGCCTGAGTTCAAACAAGCAGGCGTGAAGGTTCAGCAGATAGTTTTGAAAGTGGCCCGCAAGGACCTCGATGCGCCGGTTGAACAGAAAGCGAAAGACCTCATCGCTAAACTCGGTGGACCTGGGGGCCAGGTTACCGAGGCCGCATTCGCCGAGGCTGCCAGAGGAAACTCTGAAGATCCAGCGACCGCGAAGAACGGTGGCTTCTTAACGAATGTGTTCAAAAAGAATCCTAACAAACCGCACGGTCTCTATGATCGCACGGTCGATATGCAGCCGGGCCAGATCTCGGACATTCCAATTCGCTATAGTGGAAACTGGTATATCCTCCGGCGCGGAGAAGACGTCCCGAAGACCTTTGCGGAAGCGAAGCCCGAGTTGTTGGTTTCGTTGCGCAATCGTCGCGGCTACGGAGCCGCTTTCCAGATCGCGCAGAAAGCTCACACGCGTTTACAGGAAACCAAAGACGCGCAAAAAGTCGCGCAGGAACTAGCCGCGGAAGCCAACATGAAGCCCGCGGAAATGGTTCGTGAGACTCCTTTCGTCAAGCCTGCCGACGACGTGCCCGACATCGGTAGCAATCAACAGTTTGAGCAGGCTCTTGCGGCACTCAATAATCCGAATGATGTGGGTGAAATCACCGGTATCAAAGGCGGGTTTGCCATCCCGATGTTGCTCGAGAAGAAGGATCCGAGAATCCCTGAGTTTGATGAAGTCAAAACCAAAGTCGCCGACGCAATCAAACAGCAGCGCGCGAAAGAGCAGCTCGAGCAAAAAGCTAAGGACCTGGCGGCGAGCATAAGTGGACCAGATGCGATCAAGGCAGCCGGTGAGAAAGAAGGATTCGACGCAGGGACCGAAGAAGGATTCAAGCTCGGTTCGTCACTCGGAAAGGTCGGCACGAGCAGCGCTCTCGACGATTTGATCTACAGTTTGAAGCAGGGGGAGTTTAGCAAGACGCCGATCAAAGTTGATGACAAGTGGGTGATAGTTGGCGTCACTAAGAAGTACGATGCGGACCAAGCGGGATTTGCCGGACAGCGTGATACGTTGAAGCGGACCATGCTCAGCGAGCGACAGGACCAGGTGTTTGCAGACTATGTTGCCGGCGTGCAGGAACGTATGAAACAGGACGGCGACATCAAGATCTACGAAAATGTGATGGCCCAGTTAGACGAGTCTGAGCCGGCAGCGGAGCCCGGCTTGCCGGGAGGTTTGAACTTTCCGACTAAGTAGATCCACAGATTTCACAGAGGCATCTGTATAATCTGTGGATTAGTTCCCGAGCAGTGGTCCAACGTCAGACTGCGCCACGGAAGTCCTGACCTGCAACTCGTTTGCATCAGCCACAATGCTCATGTTCGACAGAGCACTCTTTGCCAGCACTCCCTTTGCGCCCGATAAACGACCCACCAGCAAAGCGCCGAACTGCTTCAACCCTTCAAGTGTGTCGCCAAGGTTTTTAGCTGCCTGAGCGTTCACGGCTCGCGCCGCTAAGAACAATTGCAGCTCTCGCTCCGTCGTAGCCACCGAGCCATACACCTGTCGCAGCGTTCTCAAATCGGCAGCGATCGGAGCGTTGCCGATATCGAGGTTCCCAACCAACTGCTCAGACAGGTTGCTGCCGAAGCCGATGATCGCATTCGGATCGCGAGTTGCCAGGGCTATCAGTTCCGCATTTGCTTGCTTGCGTTGGCGGCTTGCATCGATCACAGAGCGAACGCCAGCAACATCTCCGAGTGCCAACGTGTTCGCGTCGAGCGGTGCGGCCGCGAGTTCGTTAATAGTGAAGTCGAACACGCCAAGAATTCTGATGTTTTCATCGAGCGTGAAAACGTAGACGGTTTTGTCCTGATACTTTTCTTCGCGATATTTTCCGTTCGAGGCGACTCGTCCTGCAGCGACCATCGCGGCCGAACTGAACGTTCCATTGGCGAGTGCAACTGTTTGCACTTTGGTTACGCCTTCAGCCGGAAACGTGAAACGAACACCGAGCGCAATCTGCTGAAACATGCGTGGATCGAGGCCGGTGCGATCCTTAAACTTGTCGATGCTCGCGTTAACGTCCGCGAGCTTGACTGGATTGTTAGCCAGCATGCGCGGCATGGCCTCGTTCAAAAGTTGTCTCATCTTTACCTGGACCACCGCGTCTGATTCCGGCAGCGAGGCCATCAGACCCGCTGGGGCTGGAGCGGCAACATTGCGCCCACGCGTTTGTGCCTGGCCGCCACTGGCTAAGGCGAGGAGGATAATTACAAGGTTCAGAAGTTTTCGTTTCACTGCTAATGCCTTTCCGGGAAAGTTTACAGGATTTACAGGATTGCTCAGGACTAACATGAAAATCATGTTCGAATCATGTAAATCCTGTGAAGTGACTGTCCGATGCCTGAATTCGAGGCCAGGGTTGCCGTTCACTCAGTCTTTCTCAACCGCTTGCGAAGCTCACTAAACGCAACTTTTTGATAATCAGCCGGGACCTGAAAAACACGGGTGTCTACGTCGAGCGACACATCTGAAAGTTCCATTGTGATCTTCGTCCCGTCTGCTGATGTCGTCTCTGATTTGATGGGCATGCTCAGATTTTCATCAATCCAGATCAATGTCTCACTTACGGTGACGCTGCCGGAAGTGGAACTGTTAACAAGGATCCGGTACTTGTTTGTGTTGCGCCCGTGAATCGATTCGGCGTCGATCCTTTGATAACTTGTCGTGGTAGCCCCGCTATGCAACAAGCCCTCGGGAGAAATTTCCTCATCTTCACCGCCGTCGAAGTTGGTCTCGGTCGCGAGGTCTGCGTAGATCTTGTCCTCCGGCAATAAAACAAACCTTCCGTCGGGGAGATCGAGATAAGTGACGTTTTCCGATTCATTACGACGCATCTCACCGTCTCTGGCAATTGAAGTTTTCGTCACCACAGTTTTACCCGCGACTGAAACGATTGTGATGATTCGAATGGCGCGGTAACGATCGGGTTCTTTCGTTTTAAATGGAGGAGTTGAGGAGACTACGGTTTCCGTAGGAGCGCTATTGGTTGTCGAGGGTTCGTTTGGCGAACGACACGAGGCAACTATGAGAAGCGGTATCGAAATTGAGAGTAGCGCAAGATTGCGTTGCAGCAGGGAACTCATACCCGTTCAAGTAACAGCGCGAGTCCCATGCCGCCGCTGACGCAGAGTGTCGCTAGCCCCAGCTTCGCATTTCTTTTTTGCATCTCATAGATCAGCGTCGTCGTGATACGAACTCCAGTGCAACCGATCGGATGGCCCAGTGCGATCGCGCCGCCGTTAACGTTGAGTCGATCGGAAGCGAAGCCGAGTTCTCGATCACAGGCAATCACCTGCGCCGCGAATGCTTCGTTTAGTTCGATCAAGTCGA
>JBKPJS010000205.1:0-4483 GCA_046730815.1 Acidobacteriota bacterium | reverse complement strand
GGGCGTCTTTCGGTTTAGTTTGCTGCGGTTCATGATCGCGATCGTCGCCGGTCGTGCTTTCCGGTTCCTGCTTGAAGGTTACTTCGCGGTGCGTTACGGCGCGCAGGCGAAAGAGATACTCACGAGATACTATCCGTGGATCGGCCTGGCACTAGTAGCGGCGATCGTATTGTTTGTATTGATAAAGCGCTGGGCCAAGCGCGAGACGGAAGTATTGGCCGCGGATTAACACTGATTTAGATCGGATTTTTTTCCGTGTCATCCGTGGCGAATTGAAAACTGCGTGCGGCGGCCAGGTCTTTGATGCCGTGCGTGTCTTCGAGTTCGGTGAGTAACAAGATAAAGATTTCGGCGGTGGCAAGTGCGTCGCTGCCGGCACGATGACGGCTGGCGATCGGAATCGAGAAGTGCTCGGCGATCGTGTCGAGCCGGTGATTGCAAAGGTCGGGCAAAGCGCGTCTTGAAAGTCTGACGGTGCAAAGGTGCGGGTTCACCATGCGATGGCCGGGATAGACGCGCGAGATCTCGTGATTTAAAAAGCTCGTATCAAACGGAGCGTTGTGGGCCACGAGCACCGAGTCGCTCACGAAGTCGAGCCACTGCGGCGCGAGTTCGGCAAACACCGGAGCACGCTTGACCATCTCGTTCGAGATACCCGTGAGTGACTCGACAAAACGCGGGATTGGAATCTCCGGATTCACGAGCGAAATAAATTTAACGACGATGCGTCCGCCGCGAATACGATAAGCACCAAGTTCGATGAGTCGATTGGGTGGCGTCTTTGCGCCAGTGGCTTCCACGTCGACGACTACGAAGTCGAGATCTTTAAGCAGCCGCGAGTGACTATCGTCTTGCAGCAGCTCGACGGTGTTGTTATCAATCTTGAAGCGCCGATCGTTTCTAATGAGATCGGCTACGAGCAAGCCCGCGAGCTCGTCGTCGATGTGAGAAAGTTTGAAGACCGCGTCGACGATCTCCGACGCAGCGGCACGCCCGCCCGAGCAAGTTAAAAGGTCGATTGTGTCTTGAACCAGGGTGGAATCAGAAACCAAATTCGGATAAGGCAGCATTCGAGCGCGATTGTAGCATGTACATACTCTTCGAGGTAAGACTTTGAATTCAGAACAAGTGATCGATCAATTCAGAGCCACAGGAGCGCTGCTTGAAGGTCATTTTCAACTTTCCAGCGGCTTGCATAGCACCGTCTATTTGCAGTGCGCCCTCGTGCTTCAGTTTCCTGAGAAGGCCGAGGCGTTTGGGCGCGCCATTGCAGAGTTGTATTTGGACTACGGCATTCAGTTAGTGGCATCGCCGGCGATTGGCGGGATCGTGATTGGACACGAAGTGGCGCGGGCGTTAGGGGCGCGGTTTGTATGGACCGAGCGACAGGATGGACAGATGACTTTGCGGCGAGGTTTTACAGTTAGCCCGGGTGAAAGGACATTGATAGTTGAAGACGTGATTACGACCGGAGGCTCAACTCGAGAAACTATCGAAGCGCTCAAGCGAGCTGAAGCAGACGTTGTCGCAGCCGCATCGATAATCGATCGCTCAGGTGGAAAGGCAGACGTGGGCGTTCCTCTATCCGCGCTGGCGTCGCTCAAAGTATTGTCGGTTGAGCCATCTGTTTGTGACGCGTGTAAGCTTGGGGAACCCGTGGTGAAGCCTGGCAGCCGCGTACAGAAAAAGTCACTTTTACAAGATTGACAGGATTTTATCAGGATTGACATGTAAATCACGTCTAACCTTGCAAATCCTGTGAAGATGACTTCGTCCGATGAACTACAAGCTCATTCTCCAGTATGACGGCACCGAATTTCACGGGTGGCAGATTCAAGGCGATCTGAGAACGGTTCAAGGTGAGTTGACGAATGCGCTTTCTTTAATCGAAACGCGCAGCGTCAATGTTCATGGCTCAGGACGCACTGACGCCGGAGTCCATGCAGAAGGACAAGTAGCGAGTGTTGCGATTGAGCGTGAGATATCGCCTGCCAAGCTTCGCGCCGCGATTAACGGCAACATTGGCAAAGATGTGCGGGTATTGACAGTCGAAACTGCCGCTGAAGATTTCCATGCCCGTTATTCCGCACTCGAAAAGACATACGTTTACCGGATAGTGAATGGCCCGGTGGTCTCGCCGTTTTGGTGGCGCTACGCTCATCACGATACACGCCAGTTGGATGTAGGAAGGATGAAGCGGGTAGCGGAGTTGTTTTGCGGGAGGCACGACTGGACGGCATTCTCAGCGGCGCAGTCAGAAGTTGAAGATCGTGTTCGAACCGTCACGCGAGTGGAGATAGTAGAGCGACCTGACGAACGTTCGCGCGGTCCATTGATCGAAATTCGAGTCAGCGCAAATGGATTTTTGCGTTACATGGTGAGAGCTATGGCGGGGACGTTGATGGCGCTCGGACGCGGTGAATTGGATCGTGATGCAATACGACAGATGTTTGAGAGTGGAGTTCGGCCAGGAGCGGCAGTGACGGCTCCAGCGTGCGGGCTCACCTTACTGTCTGTTCGCTATGAGTGATTCTCCCGCAAAGGCGCAAAGAAGACGCAAAGAAGGATTCACACTCTTCTTTGCGTCTTTCTTTGCGTCTCTGCGCCTTTGCGTGATAAATTGCTTTGAATTCTAGATTGCAGATGACCATCTGATGCTTTCTGACTTCACCGGTGTAATACAAAAAGGAACGCGAGAAGAGTCTTTGCTCGCCACGGTTGCCTGGGATCGATTGCCGCGTCACGTCGCCATCATCATGGACGGTAACGGACGCTGGGCCGCCCAACGTGGCCAACCACGAATCGCTGGTCATAGAGCCGGAGTCGAGGCCGTTCGTGCTGCGGTCGATACCGCCGCCCGCCTGGGCCTGGGCGCACTGACGTTGTACGCGTTCTCCACTGAGAATTGGAAACGACCGCGATATGAGATTGACGCATTGATGCGCATGTTGCGTCGTTACTTGCGCCTCGAGCTCGATGAGATCGATCGCCAGGGCATCAAGTTTCAGACGATCGGACGAACCGGCGCGCTGCCGGAAAATGTGAGAAAGGAAATTCAACGGGCCACCGAACAGACCGCGAGAAATAAAGGCATGGTTTTGAGTGTGGCTCTGAACTATGGCGGCCGGGCCGAGATCGTTGACGCTGCGCGCGCCGCAGTCAGGCGATTACTCGACGAGGGCAGCCGGCCGGACGAGCTCACGGAAGAACGGATTGCTAACGAGCTTTACACGCGGAATCTACCCGAGCTCGATCTGCTCGTGCGTACAAGTGGTGAGTTGAGAATCTCAAACTTTCTACTCTGGCAAAGCGCCTACAGCGAAATCTACGTCACCGAAACTCTCTGGCCCGACTTCCGCCGCGTGCACCTGCTCGAAGCGGTTGTCGATTACCAGCGCCGTGATAGACGATTTGGCGGATTGAAGTTAGTAGTCAGCAAAAAATAAGCGCTTAAAACCATCCGCAGATTACACAGATGTTCTCATGTCTGTGTAATCTGTGGATGGTTTGCGGTTTCGTATAATGAACAGAATACTAACGGCCGTCGTTGTTCTGCCCTTTCTGATCGCTTCAATTCTCATTTCTTCTTTATGGTGGGTGTTTGTGTTGCTCGCGGCGGCCGCGATGGTTTTGGGGCTGTGGGAGTTTTACCTGCTCGCAAAACGACTCAAGCTTCAGCCTGATGCGGCAGCGGGGTACGTGGCCGGCGCTGTTCTTATCACTATTTCATTGCAGAGCGATCCAGGAATCACCCTGTTGCTGGTCCAATTGGTAATTATCGTCCTGACTGCCGTCACACTGATCACTGCAACTCTTCGTGGCGCGCCATTTGACAAGATGCTCGCGTCTGCGGGAGTGACGATCCTTGGCGTGCTATATGTACCGCTCCTTGGCAGTCACCTCGTTTCCCTTCGCATTGGTTTCAATCCAACTTTATCTGCCCACTTGCTGTCATTCTTCTTTCTTGTCTTGATGGGCGCGGATGCAGGCGCTTATTACGTCGGGCGAGCCTTTGGAAAGCATAAACTGGCGCCATCAATTAGTCCCGGCAAGACCTGGGAAGGCGTGTTTGGTGGCATCGTGGCCGCAATAGCAATGGCTGCTCTGGCGCACTTCTGGTTCTTTCGCGAACTTCCACTCAAATATATTCTGCCCCTTGGAGCGGTCATGACGGTGGTGGGAATCTTTGGCGATCTGGCAGAAAGCGCGCTCAAACGTGGCTCCGGCGCAAAGGATGCCGCGAACATTCTGCCCGGTCATGGCGGCATTCTTGATCGACTCGATAGCTTGCTCTTCAATGCGCCAGTCATCTACTATTTTGCCCGCTTCTACTTCCATAGCTGATCGCACAGATGACCACGAAGAAGATCGTTTTGATTGCCGGCGCAGTGGTTGTAGTGCTTGGACTATTGGTGGTCATCTTCGTCGGCGGAATCGTTGGTTTCGCCTTATACCAGGTCGGGAACAGCGAAGCGGCACTGAA
>JBKPJS010000204.1:0-3095 GCA_046730815.1 Acidobacteriota bacterium | reverse complement strand
AAGCAGGATGATCCAAACACGGAAAGCGCGCTGGGGCAGGCGTATGTTCTTTCCGAGAAGTACCAGGAAGCGTTGCCGCTTTTGGTTGCGGCAACCGACCGCGATGCGAGTAAACCCGATTCGTTGATGATCTATTACCGGGGGATCTCGGAGTACAAAACGGGCAAGACCGCCGATGCCGAGAAGAGCTTCAATCAGGTCGTCAAACTAAATCCGAAAGATTCGTTGTCGCTCTTCTACCTCGCTCAAATCGCACTCTCTAAAAACGATCTCGACGGAGCAATCACGACACTGAATCGCGCGACGGTAAACGACGCGCGACTCACCGGCGCCTGGACACTTTTGACTTCAGCTTACCTGCGCCGCGCGGCGATGAACTCCGATCCCGCTAAAGCCGAGGCTGATTACCTCAACGCGGTCCGTGCCGGAGAGGGCTTAATCAAACTCCGAACTGACGCGGAAGCCGTTACACTCTTCGGCCAGGCCTTAATCGGTTCGAAACAGTACCCGCGCGCAGCCGCGGCGCTCGAACGTGCGACAACTGCGCCCGATGCAACCGGAGTTACTTTTTATCTTTTGGGTGTAGCGCATTCACGTGCAACTAATTTTCCGAAGGCGATTGCCGCGCTCGAAATGGCCGCGAAGAAGTCGCCTGACGACGTGAATATCTATCGCGAGCTCGGCTATGCCTTTGAAGTGACCAAGCAATATGCGAAAGCACTTGCCGCGTACCAGAAGGGCGCAGCTTTAGCCCCCAACGATCCTGATTTCAAGGAATCGATTGAACGCGTGAAGCCGTTTGCTAAATAGACAGGATTTACAGGATGAACAGGATGGTCCAAAAATGAATCCTGCAAATTCTGAAAATCGTGCAATCCTGTCCAAGGATCTTGTAGGCTTGCCCGGCACAGCACGAGCCTTTGCGATCTATTCTTTAGTGCCTTACCTCGGGATTCTTTTCTGTCCCGGTGCAGTGTTGCTCGGAACGGTCGGCGTGGTCCAGTCTTACCGTTCGGACCAGATTGAGTCATCTCGCGGCGTTTGTTACGCAAGCACGATCGTTGGCCTGGTTGTACTGGGGATTCAATTGTTACTCTGGTGGATCCTTTACCAGGTGCCTCTGTGGGCAAAGGTATTTTGATCAAGTTTCGCGGCATAAGGAGAACTTTATGAAAACGATTTCCACTCTGCTCCTACTCGGAGTTTTGGCAACAGGCGCCTTTGCGCAACGCCCGCGTACGATGGATCCGGAGCCGCAAGCTAAAACTCCGGCGCCTGCACCAGCACCCGCGCCGAGGACGGTCAAAGCGAAATACGAAGGCGGCGTGTTTGGTTATAACAAGACAATGGAAGGCACGTTGACCCTTGATGACGACAACAAGCGACTCTTCTTCAAAGACAAGAAGCCGCCAAAAGAGATATCGATACCTTACGAAGCAATCACTTCCGCTTTCGCCGATACGCAGAAACGCCAACCAAGGGCCGCGACCATTGCCAGTAACGTTCCACTGATCTATTCGTTACCCGCGCACTTCATCAAAACCAAAGTTCGCTATCTCACGATCCAATACAGCGATCCCGATTCGCGGGTTAACGGAGTTACGAGTTTTAAGCTCGAAAACAAACAACTACTCGAGTCAGTTTTAAAAGCGCTGGCGGATAAAGCCGACATGACGCTACGCGGCGATATCTACGTGAAGAAGAGAGATAAGGATTCGAGCCAGTTGCTGCCGAAATAGGCCACGGGGAAACTATCCACAGATTACGCAGATTCCGTGTGATCTGTGGATGCTCCCTTCCACACCATTCGATGAAACAGCTCGTCCATCTCCGCGGGCGGCTCACGCATACCTCGATCAAGCCACCACGTCAGTAACGACAGCAAAGCGCCGGCGTTAGCGAAAGCGATAGCGGGACGTTCGTTTGAGGGAATCGACTGCCCGCGAGGTAACTCAGAGAGCCGGCGTTCGATGCCGCGCGCGAAGTGACCGCGAGCGAGCTCCATGTTCTCCTGAAACTTGCCGGATTTCACGAGGGCTTTGAAGAAGGGCTGGACGTCAGCGAGGTGCGCGAAAAACTCCTTCACAGGAAACACACGATCCGACTTGTCACCGTGCACTGAGAGCGCCATCGAGATGGATTCGAAAAACTCCTCCGCGTCGCTCATCAGAAGATCGTCCTTGTCACTGTAATGCGAGTAAAAAGTTGAGCGGCTGACGTGCGCGCGGTCCAAAACCTCCTGCACCGTTATCGTGTCGAACGGTTTCTCCTGCATCAGCGCTACCAGCGCATCACCCAGCGCATCGCGCGTGCGCCGGATGCGAGCATCGGTCTTCTTCTTCGACACGGCAAGATGCAAGCGCTCGTTGTTGGACATTAGTCACCTCTTTGTTCGATAACGACTTGACTGCTCATCATACCGCTGGACACAAAGCCCGCCACAGATTACACAGAACAATCTGCTTATGATCTCATTACACCAGGTCTCAAAAAACTACGAAACGCCGGCTGGAAGGTTCGCTGCACTGAAGGATATCGATCTCGAGATCCACAGGAGCGAGTTTGTAGGAGTCGTCGGCAAATCCGGCAGCGGAAAATCGACGCTCCTCAACATGGTTGCCGGCATCGACCGCCCGTCATCGGGCTCAGTCGACGTTGCAGGCACAGCGATTCACGGTCTTTCGGAAAACAAGCTGGCTGTGTGGCGCGGTCGAAACGTCGGATTTGTGTTTCAGTTCTTTCAACTGCTGCCGACGCTTACAGCCGCTGAAAACGTAATGCTGCCGATGGATTTTTGCAAAAGCTTTCCCTTTCGGGAGCGGCGCAAACGCGCGCTTGCGCTGCTCGATCATGTTGCTGTCGGCGCGCAGGCAGACAAGCTACCAGCGACTCTCTCCGGCGGCGAGCAACAGCGTGTCGCAATCGCGCGAGCACTCGCGAACGACCCGCCTCTCGTGCTCGCAGACGAACCGACCGGCAACCTTGATTCTGTTACTGCGACAGCCATTCTCGATCTTTTTCGCGACATGGCGAATCAAGGAACGACAGTGGTCATCGCCACTCACGAAGCCGACATCGCACGTGTAATCGATCGC
>JBKPJS010000203.1:0-16771 GCA_046730815.1 Acidobacteriota bacterium | reverse complement strand
ACGCAGAGGGCTTTATAATGCAGGCATCGGCTTGCTATCTCTGGGCGCTCGCGACACCGCTGGTTCTTTGGCTCGCCCGGCGCTTTTGCATTGACCGCACTAACTGGTTGCGAAGGACGGGCCTTCATTTTCTCTTCAGTCTCGGGCTTGTCAGCACTCTGCTCGCGCTCAATTTTTTAATCTTTATGGTTCTGGCGGGCAGCGGATGGAACATTACGCCTTTCAGGATCTTCCGTTTTATCTATAACAATCTCGATCGTTGGTTACTTATTTATGGCTTCATCCTGCTGATGAGTCATGCCTTCAACTACTACAACAGTTACCGCAAAGGTGAATTGAAAGCGTCAGAGCTTCGCACGCAACTGGTGCAATCACAGTTGGAAGCACTGAAAATGCAGATTCAGCCCCACTTTCTCTTCAACACCCTGCATTCAATTTCGGCGTTGTTGAGCAAAGACGCTGACGGCGCGCGAAAGATGATTACCAGGCTGGGCGATTTCCTCCGGTTGACACTCGAGAATTCTGGATCGATGGAGGTCACTCTTCAGCAGGAAATCGAGTTCCTGAATGGCTATCTGGAGATTGAGCGAATTCGTTTTCAAGATCGTCTTACGACCGACATCTACGTCGACCCCGAAGTGCTTGACGTTCGCGTGCCGAACTTGATCCTCCAGCCGATCGTCGAAAACGCCATGCGGCACGCGATTGGAAACTCGACTTCCGGCCGTGTCGAGATCACTGCGGCGCCTCGAAACGGCGTCGTTCGTATCGAAGTAAAAGATAATGGTCCGGGCATTATCGATCGTGCTCTCGAAACGCGGCGAGGCAAGGGACTCGGTTTAGCCAACACTCAGGCTCGTCTGGTTGGCCTCTACGGCAACGCTGCCCGGTTCGAAATGGCTAATGATCCTGCGGGAGGATTGATCGTCGCGCTCGAGATTCCGCGCGACTCAGAGCAGTAAATACAGGAACTTGCATTAGTCTCCACTTTCTCGTTCATCTCAGAATATCGACCTCACGCCTGTCCGTAAGTACGAAACTTGGCATCTAAGTTCGTCGTACGAACCGGTGAATCCGTTTGACGCATTCGGTTTGCGCCACAAGTGATTCAACTGCGGTGTTCATTTAACTGTGAATCTCACTTCACGGCTCATTGCGTTATTCACGTTTGTTAGGAGGCAAGGTGACGAACGCAAGACATATTCGTGCATTGGTCGTCGACGATGAACCACTTGCTCGCGAGATGATCCGCGAGATGCTGCAAGCTGATTCAGAAGTCGAGATAGTTGCGGAGTGTGCGAATGGTCGTGAGGCAGTAGAAGCGATCAAATCGTCAACGCCGGATCTCGTCTTTCTTGATATCCAGATGCCTGAGTTGGGTGGGTTCGAAGTGCTCGAATCGCTCGATCCTGAGGCGACTCCTTACATCATCTTCGTTACCGCGTACGATCAATATGCCGTGCGGGCATTTGAGGTGCACGCCTTCGATTACCTGCTCAAGCCTTTCGATCACGAACGGTTTGACGCTGCCTGGCAGCGCGTCAAAGAGCAAATCAAAGTCGATCAGAGCAGCGAGCGAGATCGGCACATTCTTGCGCTACTCGAAGAGCTGAAGTCTGGACCGCGCCACCTGGAACGACTGGTAATCAAAAACGGAGGCCGGGTCTTCTTCCTCAACGTGCAGGATGTTTACTGCATCGAGTCGGAAGGGAACTACGTCAGGGTCTACGACAACCAGAAGGGTTATCTGCTGCGCGAAACGATCAGCAGCCTGGAAGAGCAACTTGACCCTAAACAGTTTCGCCGCATTCATCGTTCAGCCATCGTCAAGATCGATCGCATCAAGGAGATGCAGCCCTGGTTTCACGGGGAGTATCGCGTGATTATGGAGAACGGCAAACAACTCACGCTGAGCCGGAACTACCGCTCGAATTTTCAGGGCGCGGTTGGAAACACTATCTAGCCCGCTGGGTTTTTATCCACATCCATAGCCGCTCCATCCCAAATTTTAGCCGCTCTGTCACAGATCGGAACCGTTCTTTTGCCGCTTTTTGAGATTATTTAATCGCAGCCGCATCCAACGACTCCCCGGTAAGGACCAGGCGGCGAACATTTGTTGCCGCATTTTCGGAGGTGAGTCATGAATAGTGAATCGATCTTAGGATTAGAAACGAATGGTGCTGAGGCGCCCGAGCAGACCTCGGGCGAGCCGAACGTTGATGCGCGTCTTAACACTTTGCGTGAGACGGTGCTGCAGCTTCTGGACGAGGTTGAGTCGCTCGCAATCTCGAGGCCGGTAGACATCAAGCGCGGCGCGCGTTTCTCAGACGAGGTGCGCCAGTTCGAAGTGAGTCTCATTCGTACCGCGCTGGGCCGCACTTCAGGCAGCCAGACACGCGCAGCAAGACTCCTTGGATTGAAGCCGACGACACTCAACGCCAAGATCAAGCGCTACGGCATCACGGCGTAAATTCACTTTCACAGGATTGCAGGATTAGACAGGATTTACATGTCGTCCTGACAATCCTGTCAGTCCTGTGAAACCGGATCTTCGTGCCGATGCCGCTTGAAGTAAAAAAGATCGTCTAGTTTCAAAAGGCACTGACCTGAGGCCCACCAGCAACATCCCGTCCAGTGGTTGTTCACTGCTATACTGACCTGCGGTGGACGATCGTTACAGCAGACAGATTCTCTTCAATGGAATTGGCGAGGGGGGACAGCGGCGGCTCACGGCTGCGCGAGTCCTGATTGTCGGATGCGGGGCACTTGGTTCTGCTCACGCTGAGTCGTTGGCACGTGCGGGTGTCGGGCATCTGCGCATCGTCGATCGCGATTTTGTCGAACCTTCAAATCTGCAACGGCAGACGATGTTCACTGAAAACGATGCTGAGAAGCGTCTGCCGAAGGCCATCGCAGCCTCCAATCACCTGCGGCAAATCAATTCAGAGATAGAAATCGAACCTTACGTTACCGATGTTAATTACTCGAATATCGAACAGCTAATCGATGGCTGTGATGTTGTCATCGACGGCACTGACAACTTCGCCACGCGCTACCTTATCAACGACGCCTGCGTGAAGCACAATGTCACCTGGATCTACGGCGCGGCCGTTGGCTCCTACGGCGTAACAATGACCATTCGTCCGCATCAAACGGCGTGCTTGCGGTGCTTGTTTGAAGAGTCACCTCCCGCGGCGAGCGCGCCAACCTGCGATACTTCCGGCGTGATAATGCCGATCATCAACATCGTTTCGGCAGTGCAAGTAACCGAAACTCTGAAACTGCTAACCGAACGTATCGAGGATCTTCATGGATCGCTGATGCAGTTTGACGTGTGGCGAAATGAATGGAGAAGGATCGGCACTGGTGCTCCGCGTCCGGATTGTCCAACGTGTGGGCTCGCCCGTTATGAAACATTGTTGCGTGCTGCCGAAGGAGCTGCCGTACTTTGCGGTCGCGACGCGATCCAGATCTCGCCTTCTCAGCCGACGCGCGTCAACTTCTCGTCACTCGCAGAAAGGCTTCGCCGGTTGGGAGAAGTGAAATTCAACGAATATCTCCTGCGCTTCAAAACAGGCGAGTTCGAGCTCACCGTCTTTCAGGATGCCCGCTCGATCATCCGAGGTACAGATCAAATTGCTACCGCTCGCTCACTCTACGCTAAGTACATAGGAAACTAACTACCAGATGATCATCAAATTAATTTGCGTTACAACGATCCTTATTCTTCTTTTCATCCCTGCCCACGCAGGTCAGCCGGCTGTTTGGGAAACCAGTGGCCGCACAGAACTATTAAGGGGTGACGCTCGTGGAGTTTCGATCAGCGATACCGGTGTGCTGATGCTTTCGCCAAAGCTCACCGAAGTTTTCAATACTCAACAAACTTACGTTTGGTCCAGCGTTGTCGATAACCAGGGCAATGTATTTCTCGGTACCGGCCATGATGGAAAAATTTATCGAATCCCGGTGGCCGGCAGTGGCGCACTTCTTTACGACGCTGCGGAACTCGACGTGACTGCGCTGGCAATTGGCCGTGACGGCGTGCTCTTCGCCGGCACGTCACCGGACGGCAAGGTTTATCGCATCGCTGCCGATGGGAAGTCCGAAGTCTATTTCGATCCCGGCGATAAATATATCTGGTCCTTGGCAATTATGTCCGACGGTTCACTGGCTGTAGGCACCGGCGATACCGGCAAGCTCTATCGCGTACGAGCCGCGGGCGCCAATCCGGAATCGTCTTTGTTAGTCAGTACCAATCAAACTCACGTGATCTCACTTGCCGTCACGCCCCAGGGCGATCTAATTGCAGGCACTGACTCAGGAGGTTTGGTGCTCAGAGTGTCTCCGGAAGGGAAGACGTTTGCATTATTCGATACTCAGCTTCGCGAGATTCATGCTCTGGCCCCGGCGGCCGACGGATCGATCTACGCGCTCGCTCTCAGCGATGCGGCGGCAAGCGAGCGTGCGCCGTCGACACCCGCGGTTACGTCGCCACAACCTTCGGAAGGCGCCCAGCCGAGTACCTCAGTCACAATCACAGCTATCGACGAAAGCGGTGCTCCGATACAGGGCCAGCCTGCTCCAACTCGCAGCCGGAACGATGTCTCGAATGCACGCAGCGCCGTCTTTCGCATACTTCCTGACGGTGCGACTGACGTCGTATGGAGTTCTACAACTGTAACCGCGTTCGCGATAGCACCCGCTTTGCAACCTGGCAGTGTGCTCATCGGCACCGCTGATAAAGGTCGCATCTACTCGGTCACAAACGATGGTCGAGACACACTTCTGTTGCAGTCGCCTGAGGGACAGATTTCATCGTTGCTTGTCAGGAACGATCAGGTTTACGCAGCGGCCAGTAATCAGGGAAAGCTTTTTCGTTTTGGCAATGAGTTGATCAGTGAAGGGACGTTTGAATCGCCAGTCAGGGACGCGAAGCTCACAGCATCGTGGGGACGAATCTGGTGGCGCGGCGCCGGAGCCGTCGAAGTTCAAACGCGCACCGGCAATGGTGAGCGACCGGATTCTACCTGGAGCGACTGGAGCGCGGCCTATCGAAATCCGGAAGGCAATCAGATTTCGAGTCCGCGAGCTCGATTCATTCAATGGCGCGCAACTGTGCGTGCTTCGGGTACAACCAGCGCGCCATCGTGGGTTGAAGATGTTAGCGTCGCTTATCTGCCACGCAACGTTGCGCCTGAAGTGTTATCGATCAACGTCTTGCCCATTGGAATTGGCTTGCAGCAGATCGTGCAGGTAGCAGTTGATCCGAACGTTGAATCTTCGGGACTCGATCCGTCGTTGTTTGGGCCAGTCGCTCAAGTCCCACCGAGGCGTTTTTATCAACGGGGCGCACGCTCGTTTCAGTGGCAGGCGGAGGACCGCAATTCCGACACGTTGGAATATTCGATCTACTACCGTGCGCTGAATGAGCAGACGTTCAGGTTGTTGAAGGACAAGCTGCGAGATAACTTCTACACGATCGATGGAGCAACACTCGCGGACGGTCGTTACGTGATCAAGGTCGTGGCTTCAGACGCCCCTGATAATCCGCCCGGACAGAAACTAACCGGTGAGAGACTGAGTGAACCAGTTGATATCGACAACACGCCGCCGGTCGTGAAGGTGATGGTCCAACCGCAGTCGACGCGAGATTCGGTGCGCGTAGTTTTCGCCGTTGACGACGCGACCGGAAAAGTGAAAAAAGCGGATGCCAGCTTAGATAGCGCAGCGTGGATTCCCGTCTTTCCGGATGACGGCATAGCGGATAGCGGGCACGAGCTTTATTCGGTAGATTTCGGCCATCTCGGAGCTGGCGAACATACGATTTCCCTGCGCACCTTTGACAGCAGTGGTAATGTTGGTACCTTGAGCGTCACGGTGAAAAAGTAGGTTTTGACAGTCTCAGGCTATACGATACGGTGCGACCAAGTTCGAAACCGTGCGAATTTGTGAGTGTACTGTTAGACTTTTCGCCGAAAAGCGCCGGGCTGGGCTGTTCGGTTTTGTGGCACCTGTCTTGCTGCCTATTGGTCGGCGCATCTCTTTCTCCCTCCCATGCGCGGGAACTTGCATGAGGAGAAAGTCCAAAAATGATTAAGCTAATGCGACAATTAGTGGTGCTAGCGATGCTGGGCGTTGCTTCGGCCGGAGCATTTGCGCAACGAAAGGATCGCGATAAGCGGCCGCCCAAAGAGCCGGTGGTCGTCATCACCAACGACCGCAAAGACCAACGGCCGCCTCCGCAGAACAGCAATCAACAACGACCTAAGGACAAGCCCAAGAAGCCCTAACTGAAGGGTTGCACAGGTCAGAAGATAACAAGGCCCACGTTTCTACGTGGGCCTTGTGCTATTTTAGATTCTTCGTGACCAATTAGATGACACCGCCTCGACCGTCTCGCCTACTGATCATTCTTGCGTTCGCCGCAATCTACGTGATTTGGGGTTCGACCTACCTTGGCATTCGTTACGCTATCGAAACACTGCCGCCTTTCCTCATGGCTGCGACACGATTTTGGATCGCCGGAGCGATCCTTTTCACGTGGGCCACTTTCAATGGAGAAAATGTTCGCTCGTCATTTTCACAATGGCCCAGAGCGTTCATTATCGGTGGCTTGCTGTTGTTGTTTGGTAATGGCGGTGTGACGTGGGCCGAGAAATATATCGCTTCGGGACTAGCCGCATTGCTGGTGGCGACCGAGCCATTGTGGGTAGTGATGTTGAACTGGGGATTGAGTCGGAAGCGTCCAAACGCGATGGTGTTGCTTGGAGTGTTCATTGGACTCGCAGGCGTTGCGCTATTAGTGAGTGATGGATTGCAGAGAGTTAATGCCGAGTCGTCGATGAGTCTCGCCGGCGCTGGTGTTGTATTGGTCGCATCCTCAGCGTGGGCCAGTGGCTCAGTCTACTCGAATCGACGACCGATCAAGGCTTCAACATCGATGGCGGCAGGAATGCAGATGCTGGCGGGCGGCAGTTTGCTTTTACTCCTGGCCTTGATTGCAGGTGATTTCCAACGGCTGAGTTTGACGAACGCATCGTTGGTTTCGATCGGAGCATTTTTTTACCTCCTGGTGTTTGGATCGCTGATTGGGTTCACCGCCTACAGTTGGTTACTGCACAACGTGACACCCGCGCGGGCGGCGACTTATGCATACGTGAATCCGGTAGTCGCCGTTCTTCTCGGTTGGTTAATCGCCCGCGAACCTTTAACGCCGCGCATGTTGGTGGCTGCCGCTGTTATAGTGGGCTCCGTCGCACTTATAACTACGTTCGGCCGCGAACCCGCGACCACAGCCTTTCACGACTCCGAATGCCCCACACCCCCTGTGCTTGAAAAACGTATACTAGACCGTGGGATCTGTTAAAATCCGAAAGAAGACATTATGGTCACGGCAAAAGAACAAATCACCCAACTGGTCCAGCAGCAGCCAGACGACAGTTCGTACGACGAAATCATCCGTGAACTTGCCTTTCACCGCATGATAGAACGAGGGCGCCATCTCAAATGAGGAGATGGAGGCTCGGATCAATACGTGGTTAAAATAAATTGGACCTACGAAGCCCAAACTTGGCTCCGAGATATTTACCAACTACATCGCGCGTGAGAACGGCGATGCCGCCCAAAGTACGGTTTCCGGGATCTTTACCAAGGTCCAACTGCTTCAACATCACCCTCAACTAGGACAACGTTATGAGGCAGAAACTTCTCGCGAAGTCCGCATCCTACTGTACGGCCACTATCGTATAGCTTATCTGATTCAACCTGACGGAAGTATTGACGTACTTGGAGTATTTCATGGTGCCCTTAACATAGAGCGCTATCTCAGTTGAGCCGCTGTAAAGTCTCTGCCAGCAGCAGCGCGGGATTGTTTGGGCCAAGCTGATAGTTATCCTCGATATCCCAGATAGCTGATAGAATTGCCTGCGCGAAGGACCAGGCGAATGCGCGAGAGTAGTCCAGATTGAGTGAGGCAGTTAAGGTCTCGAGACGACGGTTGACTGTGGCCAGATTTGCAAAGACTTCCGGATGTTCGACCGGATTTCGCAGTAACGCCCCCAGTTCATACTCCAATTCACCAACCACCCCTTTCGGATCGATTGCTATCCAACCACGTTCATTATCATAGAGTACGTTGTAGTGCTGAAGATCACCGTGCAACAGCATGGTTGTGCGTTGCGTTGACGCGAGCTCTTGATATAAGTGGCGAGCTTCGTGAACGAGTTCGTTTGGAATCTGCTGATCGCCACTTCGCAGATAACGATCAAAACCTCGGGCCCAGTCTGTCACTGTCGGACACTCAATTGGCGCTACGTGATTGGCGAGTTTCCCGATCACTTGCGCCAGAATCCTCGTCGCCTGTTCATCGTCTCCGCGCTTTACCACACTCACTAACTGTTCGCCGGGTTCGAGGCGTTCAAGTAAGACGGCGCCTGTTACCGACTCATAAACTTTTACTGCTCCATCTCCGGCGAATGCGCGCAGGACCTTGCCTGAATGCGACTCATCGCTAGCCTGCTTCGATATCTTAAGGACCACGCGTTTGCCGGCGCGCGATCCAAATCCGAGCAACGACGTAGGCGTCTCTCGGCTGTCATCGAGGCTGACGTTCCAATCAGCGGCTTGCGCGTTGAGTTGATCGAATGGTGATTTCAAGCTTATGTTCACTTCCACAGATTTACCGATTATGAGTATGACCCGTCTGGAACAACTCGACAATCAGATCGAACGACTGAAACGCAGTGCGGAGTTTCTTAACGAAATCAGTCGTAAATACTGGACTGTACGAAGAATAATCTTCCTTAGCGGCGTACTGCTCGCCTTGGCGTTTTGCCAGTTCGCCGGCACCAAGGCTGCGTGGATTGTCGCTGGACTATTGGTGATCTTGTTCTCTATCGTCACCGTCTTTCACAACAAAGTACGTGACAGCCTTACCCGAAATAACCTTCTGGTGGATATCAAACAGATCCATATTGCGCGAATTCGTTTGGATTGGGATCGCATCCCACCAGCAGATCTACCTTCACTTTCAGCACACCCGTTTGAAACTGATCTTGATATCACGGGAGAACGATCGCTGCATCGTCTACTCGATTGTGCGGTCACTCAAGAAGGCAGCGACCGGTTGAAGGCCTGGCTGCTAAATGTTCGACCCGACGCACAGTTAATTAAGCACAGGCAGACGCTCGTTCGCGAACTCAAACAACTTTCCGTATTTCGCGACAAGCTTCAACTGCTCTCAGCCGTCGCTCGCATTAGCAACACGCCGTCAGGAAATATTCCGAAACACTGGAATTCAAGAATCCTGATTGACTGGATCGAGCGAAGTAGACCTGACAGTTCTCTACTTCCCACAGTCTTGTTTCTGTCGATCCTTTCATTGCTGAATATAGCCTGCGTCGTTCTTGCGTACTTTGATCTGATTCCGCGCATTTGGCCCATCACTTTCCTGATCTACATGGGCGCGATGCTCACCAGGCAATCTCGGATTGCAACCGCGTGGGAAGATTTACTCCAACTTGAAAAAGCATTGACGCATTTCAAAGTCGTATTTGGCTACCTCGAATCGCGCCATTATAAAAACACTCCCGGTGTAGCTGAGATCTGTTCGCCGTTTGTGGATAAAGATAAGCGACCTTCAAATGAAATGAGACGATTAGGACGCTTAGCCGCGGCGCTGGGGATCCGCACTAACCCCCTTTTATGGTTGCTGGTCCATCTCTTTGTACCGTGGGCTTTCATTTTTACTTACCGCCTCGGACTGGTGAAGAAGGAGATCGCGCATCTCCTGCCACGCTGGCTCAATGCATGGCATGAGCTCGAAGCTTTAAACTCCCTGGCAAACTTCGCTTATCTCAATCCGCACTACACGTTTCCGGAGTTGATTTCGGATGCGAACCGATTCGCGGCGAGAAGTCTCGGGCATCCTCTCCTGAAGCCTGAGTCAAAGGTGTGCAACGACTTCGAGTTGGACCATAACCAAAGAATCGTGATCCTTACGGGCTCAAACATGGCCGGTAAGAGCACGTTTCTGAGGACGGTTGGCGTAAATCTTTCGCTGGCCTATGCGGGAGCGCCCGTAAATGCCGATCGAATGGAGTTGTCGTTGTTTCGACTCTTTACCTGCATCAAGGTGAGTGACTCTGTTCAGGATGGACTGTCGTACTTTTATGCGGAAGTGAAACGGCTTCAAGCGCTGCTTGCAGCCACACGGGTCGACGATCCGCTCTCCGTTCTATTTTTGATCGATGAAATCTTCCGCGGCACGAATAGTCGCGAACGCCTGATCGGAAGTCGCTCTTATATACGCGCGATGTCGCAAGGTCCGTCAATGGGGTTAATTGCAACTCACGATCTCGAGCTGATCAAGTTGGCTGATCAGATCGAGGGTGTTGCAAACTTTCACTTTCGCGAAGAGGTGCGCGGCGGAAGGATGGTGTTTGATTACCACTTGCGGTCTGGACCATGTCCGACGACTAACGCCTTGACGATCATGCGTCTTGAGGGCCTGCCGGTGGATGTAATAGATTCGCCGGCGCCGATTTGAACAGCGCCGCTACTAAAAATATCGACAGATTACACCGACAGCTTCCGTGTAATCTGTGGATTCACTTCAACGCTTTCATTATCTCCATGTGGGCTTCGAGTATTCCGGTTGCCTGTTCGGGATCGGGTGTTAACGACCAGTCATCGTGGTCCCACGTGCCGCCGAGGATGATGCCGTCACGTCGCGGAAACATGTAACCGCTGCTCAGATAACAGTAGTCAATCTCAGGCTGAGGCAACAGCACTTCCAGTTGGCCACGCACCGGACTCAGTTGTTCATCATCAAACAGCGCGCGCGAACCCAGCCCAGTGCAGTTGAAGATCACGGGCTCACGCAATCGCGCGATCTCTTCGCGACTGCGAAATTCCTTCACCACAACTTTGCCACCAGCGATATAGAAGTCGCGTAACAAAGCACTGAGATAGACCGATGGCTCGATCAGCATCGTCGTGTACTGCCGCACGTAAGGAAAACCAAAATAGTTTTCCGGATCGTGATGGATTTCAGATGCCGGATAGAGATCGTTACCACCGGGCAGCTCGCGTTGTAACGACAATTCGTGGCGCATCAGCTCGAAAGTCTCGATCCACCGCACACCATACTCGGCGCCGACAAGCAGTTGAAAAGCCCTGTTCGAGATGCGACAAGCCTGACGAAACTGTTCCGTGAATTTACTCGACGCATTTTCATAAACAGAAGTGGGAGACCATGAAGCGCCGGCGATATTCGACGTTGTATCGGGCGGCAAATCCTTCGCGTATATCGTGACCGTTCCTGGTCCATTCTGGTAACGGCGTTGCAATAGGCGTGCAGTCGAGAGTCCACTGACGCCGCAACCAAGCACTGCAAAGCGAGTGGGTCTTACGGATCTGTGTGCGATGAGAAAGTCTCGCGCTAGATCGACAGCCAGCGACGCAGTGCCCCACGAGAGTGTCACACCGCCACCGCCGTGCCCGTAGTTATGGACCAGCAGCTTGCTTCTGAATCGCTCCGCGTCAACTACAAACCCGTCGGGACGATACGGTCGTAGTCCAACAACCTCACGAATGATCCGATTACGAGCGACTTTGACGGGCGCGAAGTGGCGCTTCGTGTCGAAGGCACTCGACGCGCGCGTTGCCATCAACACGGCGCTCGTAACAGCCGCACCGCGAAGAAAACTGCGTCGATTGATTAATGTATCCACCTATACGGCAGATTACGCAGATTTACTGATCTGTGCAATCTGCGTAATCTGTGGATATGGATTCCTTCCCGGAATGGCTCGTGCCGATGGCTGCGACGTTAACGCAGGAACGATTCACCGGACCCGAATGGATCTTCGAACGGAAGTTTGACGGCATCCGGTTGCTTGCTTACAAGAAGGGCAGCGACGTTCAGTTGTTCTCGCGCAACCATGTGCCGCAGCACCTGCCCGCGGTCAAAGAAGCGATTAAACGCCTCCCTCATGAAGAATTGATTCTCGACGGCGAGATTACCTGGCGCGGCGGCAACTCCGCATATCACGTATTCGATATCATGTGGCTCGACGGTCGCAACGTGACCACACTGCCGCTTGAAGAGCGTCGCGATCTCCTGGCCCAGTTGCCACTAGAGGAGCCGCTTCATCGCGTAAGTGTGATCGAAGATCCTTCTCCCTGGGAGCGCGCGGAGAAGGAAGGTTGGGAAGGCGTGATTGCGAAGCGACGCGGTTCAATCTACGAGCATCGCCGCTCGAAGGAATGGCTCAAGATGAAATGCGAGCTGTCGCAGAATTTCCTGGTCGGCGGCTTTACGGATCCGCAGGGGAAGCGAATTGGTCTCGGCGCGCTCCTGGTTGGTTATCACAAGGAGGGCGACTTCGTCTTTGCGGGAAGGATCGGAACCGGATTCAACACACAAATGCTGCTGGATCTGCGCGCGCAATTGGACAAACTGGAGATCGAGAAACCGCCATTCACAAAAGCTGTCGGTTTACCACGAGTACGCGCGCACTGGGTACACGCAAAGATCGTGGTCCAAGTTGGTTTCATCGAGTGGACCGTACACGGCAAACTGCGCCATCCACGTTTACTCGCTATAGTGGAAACACCGCAAGATGATCACTCACCCTGAAAAGTTATTATTTCCTGCGGATGGGATCACAAAAGGCGAGCTTGCGTCGTATTACGAAGCGATTGCGCCTGTCATGCTGCCGCACTTGCGTCGACGTCCAATCACGATGGAGCGTTATCACCGCGGCATTGGAGCGCCGGGCTTCTTTCAAAAGGACGTATCCAAGGGATTTCCGGAATGGCTCGAACGCGTCGAAGTTCTGAAGAAAGGTGGCACGGTCCATCATCCAATCGCAAACGACACTCGATCTCTGCTTTGGCTTGCGAATCAGAACAGCATCACGATTCATGTGTGGCCGTCCCGCACGCCGAATTTGTACAACCCGGACATCTGCGTCTTCGATCTCGATCCGGCAAACGAAGATGCGCTCGAAACGTTGCGCACGGCCGCGTTGAATTTGCGAGACTTGCTCGAAGAGCTCGGTTTGCCGAGTTGGATCAAAACTTCAGGTTCGAAAGGTTTTCACATCGCCGTTCCGCTGGACGGCAAGTCAGACTTCGGTACTGTTGCGCGTTTCGCACACGCGGCGGGAAAGGTTCTCGTCAACCGCGACCCGGAAAACCTGACACAGGAGTTTAGTAAAGTTGATCGGGGTGGCCGCATTCTTGTCGATACTGGACGTAATGGTTACAGCGCGACTTTCGCGGCCACCTACACAGTGCGGGCAAAGCCAGGTGCGCCAGTCTCGGCGCCATGCACGTGGGAGGAATTGGAGCGGGGCGAGGTTGGTCCAAAGACATTTACTCTGCGAACGATGGCCCAACGAATTTCAGCAGTGGGCGACTTGTGGAAAGGCATGCTGAAAAGGAAGCGTTCACTGAAACGCCCGATCGAGCGTCTGCAAAAACTATCCACAGATTACAGAGAATCACCGTAATCTGTGGATAGCTCTTATTTCCCTTCGTAGGCTCGCTGCAATGGCTCAATCTCAATCTTGCTCATTTGCAGCATTGCTTCCATCACCCGCTTCGACTTCTGTGGATCTTTGTCGACCATTAACTCACCGAGAATTGTGGGCACGATCTGCCATGACAAACCGAACTTATCTTTGAGCCAGCCGCACTGCGACTCCGCTCCGCCTGCGGAAAGCTTTTCCCAGAAGTAGTCAATTTCCTTTTGCGTTTCGCAGTTAACGACAAACGATACGGCCTCAGTAAACTTGAAGGTCGCGCCACCGTTTAGCGCGATAAACTGTTGCCCATCGAGTTCAAACGCGGCGATCATGACCGTTCCCTTCGGACCGGGTCCAGCGTCGCCATATCGAGCAACATTCAAGATTTTAGAATTCTTGAAAATTGAAACGTAGAAATTCGCAGCCTCTTCAGCTTTATTATCAAACCATAAAAACGGCGTTATTTTTTGCATCACGTCTCCTTCGTATTTGGGTTTCTACTGCTAAATCGAACGGCAGGTGCGGAAATCGACAGACCCGAAAACAATTTTTCAGTCTGCTGGTCGCGATAGATGCTTACGACCCCAAACGCGCACGTCCTCAACCAGCGGCAAAACCGATCGACCATAATCCGAAAGTGAGTACTCAACCGGCGCGGGCACAGCGCCTTTCGGTTCTCGCCTGACGATCCCATCGCTCATAAGCTCGCGAAGCTGCTGTGTGAGAACTTTCTGCGAGATGCCGGGCATAGCTTTTCGCAACGCGGCGAAGTGTTTTGGCGATTCTGCCAACCAATAGACGATGATCAACTTCCACTTGCCGCCGATGGCTGCGAGCGCCGCGGTTAGCGGACATCCTTGGACCGGATTCGGGCGCGCTTGTTGTGGATGGTTACCTGAAAGTGCCTTCTTGATGGCGCTCATAACTCGGTTTACAGTCCTTCTTCGGAGGTGAGCATGATAGTAGAAGTCAGAAGCTACCGGATCAAGCCGGGGCGGCGCGATGAGTTTATCAGGTTGTTCGAGTCTCGCGCCGTGCCGGCACAGCGCCAGTATGGAATGAAGATCGTTGGACCATTACTTGATGTCGAGAACCCAAACAAGTTTGTCTTCCTGCGCAGTTTTCCTTCACTCGAAGAACGCGAACGGATGAGGGATGCATTTTATGGCGGCGAGTTGTGGAAGAATGAGTTGGAAGCGATCGCGATGCCGCTGCTTGAGAGTTATGACGTGATACTTTGCGAGACATCTCTGGGGTGCGTGTTTGATTGGCAAATGTGAGACTCGATAATGCGCAAACGCTGTGCTGTCGAGCCGTGCGCTTCAATGATGGTGGCACTGCATGAACTGAGAACGCCGAATTCATCGTTTCTGAAGATCGCGCTCAGACGACGGTCTACTGCTTTTCGCAGTTTTGGATACTCTGAGTCAGTCGGTGTGTCGTCGAGTGGCAAATAAACGATTAGATCGAGATTCCGCATAGCATCTAAGACAAGATCAAGTAAAGCTTGGCCACGCTGCGGGTCAAGCGCATCGATGTACGCAAGAAAATCGATTGGGCATCGCTCGTATATGACTTGCTCGCCGCGTGCGTGTTGCCGGAGACGATCGATGTTGAATTCGAGTTGTCGATAGAAATCCTCCACGTAAGGTTCTGCCGAGAACTCCTCGCCAAAATCTTCACTCAACACCGTGTACGGTTCAGGCTCATGAACAAATTCGGAATGCGCCCGCAGGAATTCATCGATCAGCGTCGACTTGCCTGTGCAGTGTGTTCCGGATACAGCGATTCTCATGGCCGCCTATTCATATAAACCCAAGCATCCAAACCTGACTTCAATTTCACACTTATGCGTTCGTAACCGTCAGGCTCGTATGCATCGGCTTGTTCTAACTCTTTTACCGTCACTAGGAATGCTGTGCCTTCGACCGCATCTGAGGCATCAGCGGTGAATTTAAGATTACGGTGATCCGCAGAGCCGCTCTTGGCTACGAAATCTTCGTCCTGGATCCGAATCGTTGTGAGTCGATAGCCGATCAGCGTATCCGCCTTGCCCTCGAGTCTTCGACCGAACGTAGCAAGTTGAACTGCTTCAGTCTTCAGAGTTCCGTATGAAAAGAGTTTCTCCGTCTTTTCGTCTTCCTCAAGACTCATAATTAATCCCTCAATAATGAAACGGGCGAGCCGCCGATGAATCATCGACGGTTCGTTTATTACCAAGCGACAATTCGGCTGATTAACTTGGGCCATTATCGGCCGCATTCCGAAAATCTTAGAACCGGTTTGGCTGTATTTATACGACAACCTCTACAGAAAGGGCGTGATCTTCGCCTCACCTCATATGGCGCTATTCTGGTTCGGGTCCTGGTTGGGTTCATACTCTTCGACGATTTTATTTGATGATCTTCTCTCTCAAGTATGACTCGGCAGACTACAACTTTTGGTGGATGATTGGTTTCAGTTACGTTGATAATTAGTGTGATGATATACCTCATTGCTTATACCTGGGAAAAGAAGCCTACTCACAGCTGAAGCTTGCGTGCTTGTATCGGTTGTGATTGTCAGCGCTTATGACATCGGAGTAATGATGCTCGCCTTACTTCGAGAGCGTTCGGAATCGTTTGAGCTGCAAGCCCAAACGGCCGGGAAAAACCAGACTGTAAGCCTACATGCCTCTGGCGTATAACTGTACCTCTGCGCTTTCCCCGTCCTTTCAGAGATTGCACTTGCCCTTAGCTGAGTAGATCGCTCCGATGCCGCATCGCTACGGTTCGAGCGAACGCGGACATCAAAGCGAAAATAGAGTGTAGAAATTTTGGTGCCCGCTAGTAGATTCGAACTACTGACCCCTCGCGTGTGAAGCGAGTGCTCTACCGCTGAGCCAAGCGGGCCGTAAGTCCTTTAGAATCAACAACTTGCAGCGAAACGTGGACCAAGCGAATCGTGGACCCAAATGAATCGCCGGTAAATTGCCTTGATTTGGACGCATCATAAGCGATCTCTGCTCGCTTGCGCCAGCGGTAGAGCACTCGCGTAGAATAGAACTCATTCGAGTGAGAGTAGTCATCAGGCAGTTAGTAAAAGTTCCGACGGACGATGTGATGCCCGCTCATGTCGGGGAAGGTTAACGCAAATCAATCCTCGCCACTCGTGATTTCACGAACGAAATCATGAAACCACGAACCGAAGTTCTCTAATTATTCCAACAATTCAACAGACTCTCACTGGAACATGTGTTG
>JBKPJS010000202.1:0-11068 GCA_046730815.1 Acidobacteriota bacterium | reverse complement strand
GCAGGGTGACAAAGGCGACGCCATGTATCTGATCGAGAGCGGGCGCGTACGGATCAGTATTCGCGATGACGAAAAGCAGGAAGTCACGCTTGCCGAACTCGCGCAGGGCGACTTCTTTGGCGAGATGTCAATCATCGACGGTCGTCAAAGGTCTGCCGACGCGCAGGTAATTGAAGACGCTCGCCTCGCGATACTTTCACGCGACGCGTTTCTTTCATTTGTGCGTACCAATCCTGATGTCGCACTCGAAATGCTCAGTGCGCTAACTGACAGGTTGCGACGAACAGACGAACTGCTGCGATCGCGAGTTTCGCGTAACGCGAACGAAGAGGAGCGAGCACGCCTGACACTCGCCGATCGAGCAGCAGACTTGATTGCAGAGTTTGGCGGAAGCTGGAAATTTATCGGCGTGTCGATAGCGCTCATCATCTTCTGGATCATCTTCAATTCCCTCATTCTCATACGCGGTTTCGATCCCGCTCCTTATCAAATGTTGAACCTTGTGTTGGCGGTGATCGCCGGAATGCAGGCGCCGATCATCATGATGTCGCAGAATCGACAAGGCGAGAAGGACCGTTTGCGCGCGGATCTCGATTACCAGGTGAATCTTAAAAACGAACTCTCGCTGGCGGAAGTTTTGCGCCGCCTGGACGTGCTCGAAAGTGAGCGCTTGCCGAAACTGATTGACGACATGAGAGCCCACACCAAATGATCAAAGCCATCTTCTTCGACTTCAACGGCGTCATCATCGACGACGAAAATATTCAAATGAAGGCTTACCAGGAGGTGTTGCGCGGCCACCAGATCGATCTAAGAGAGGAATGGTATTTCGACGCGCTTGGCATGGATGACAAGACGTTTGTTCAGTCGATGTTTCAGCGAGCGAAGAAGCCTTTGACCGATCCGGTATTGGAGACAGTGCTTGGCGCCAAGACTGACCTGCACCGGCAAATGATTGAAGACGAGCTGCCTCTTTTTCCCGGCGTGCTCACGTTTCTGAAAGCCACGTCACGTCACTTCTCACTGGGGCTGGTGAGCATGGCAAACAAGACCGAAGTTGGTTACGTGTTTCAACGCGCAAACCTGACGCCGCTTTTTTCTGTGGTCGTAACTGCGGAAGACGCGTCGGTGTGCAAGCCCGCGCCCGATTGTTATCTCTCCGGTCTTACGAAGTTGAACGAGAAACGGCAGCACGAACGCGAACTTCCATTACTGGCTTCCGAGTGTTTATCGATCGAAGACTCGCCACCAGGGATTAAATCGGCGTGTGCTGCAGGGATGCGAACACTCGGCGTGACGAACACTGTCCCTGCGAATGCACTTCGCTCAGCCGGCGCGGAAATTGTGACAGCGAGTCTCGCCGATTGGACGCCCGACGCAGTCAAGAGACTGTATGACACGTAAATCTTGAAAATCTTGTAATCCTGTCATGAGTTTTTTAGATATCCTCCATCTCGCGTTAAGAAACTTGCGGCAGGCAAAGCTGCGCGCATTCTTGACGACCATGGGCGTTATCGTCGGGGTCGCGGTGATCGTGACGATGGTGTCGTTCGGCCTCGGCCTGCAAAGCAACATGCTCGCGCGGTTCAAAGCACTCGACCTCTTCAACGAAATACAAGTCTTCGGCCAGGGCCTCAGCACTCTCGCGGGGCTCGATCGACCGGCGGCCAGAGACGAAGGCGAACGACGAAACAACCGGCAACGCCCGGAGAGAAATCCAACTCGTATTCTCGACGACGCGGGTGTGAAAGAGATCGCCGCAATTCCCGGCGTCGCGTATGTCGAACCAAGTGTCGGCTTCCCCGCTTACGTCCGCTCTAATGGCAAACTGCTTACGCAGTACATCGGCGGCGCAAACATTCCAAACGCAGCGACGCGATTCCAGCACTTCTCAGCAGGAAAGATGATCTCTTCTCCGACAGCCGACGAAGCAGTTGTTTCCGAACGCTTCGCACGCGAGTTCGGTTATGAGAAGCCTGCTGACGCCGTAGGCAAAACACTCGAGTTGCTCGCACCGCGCGATGAGAAAGACAACAGCGAAGAAGAACCCCCAAATTTTTTCGGCATACTGTTGGATGATCCTGGTCTTGATGAATCGAGTGACGCAGTCGAGACTCGGACATTTCGTATCGCGGGCGTTCTCGGCACTATCAAGGAGGGGGCTGGCCAGGGTGGTCTTCGCGGCTTGATGCCTAGCGCCGGTATTTACATTCCATTGGCGGTGGCTCACTCCTGGTCCACTCAACATCGTGGCCCGTTGAGCCAGGTGGCACTCGCGTTGGCGCGTCAGGGAGGAAACCTTTCGGCAGGCCAGACGGAAGGTTACGAAGTAGCAGTGGTGCGTGTCGCGGATCCTGCCCAACTCACGGAAGTGCGCACAAAGATCACCGAGCATGGCTTCGGAAGCTTCTCAATCGTGGATGAGATCGATCAGATTCGGACTGTGTTTCTCATCATCGATTCCGTGCTGGGTTTGCTTGGAGGCATTTCACTACTTGTTGCGTCGTTTGGTATCGCAAACACAATGATCATGTCGATACTCGAACGCACTCGCGAGATCGGAATCATGAAAGCGATCGGTGCTGAGGATCGCGAGATAAAATTGATTTTCTTTGTTGAAGCGGCGGTGATCGGAGTGGTTGGTGGAATTGTGGGAGTGCTGGTGGCCTGGGGAATCGATGCCCTCGCGAACCGTTTAGCTTATCGATTCATACTGAAGCCACAAGGCGCTTCGTTCATCGATTTCTTTGACCTGCCACCTTATCTATGGCTGGGCGCAATTCTGTTCGCACTTGTCGTGTCGATCCTGGCAGCGCTTTATCCTGCTTCCCGGGCAGCGCGAATCGATCCGGTGCGCGCCCTGCGGCACGATTAGAGGGGCCACGGATGTACACAGATGAAAAGTCGCTGATTTAATCCGTCACAGATCCGTGTAACCGTGGTTTAACCAGCCAGTGGCTTGCCGCAGCGGTTGCAAAAGCGTGCTGACAGTTCCTTTTGCGGCGCGTCGCAGTGAGGACAATTGCGGCCAACCTTCAGATTAGCGCCGCACGAGGAACAGAAATCCGATCCCGCGATGTTCGCTGCGCCGCACGTGCCGCAGCGTCCCGGCAACGGCGGAACGTAGCCGCCGGCTTGGCGCGCGATATGATCTTCGATTATCTTCCACGCGTCTTCCGTAAGTTTGTATTGCCAGTACGCGCCGAGTGCCGCTAGCGCGAGCAGCGGTGCGAACACGATGGCGCCGACAGCGGCCACGGCGGCTTTGTCGAACCACTTCTGCATTCCGATCTCCACACGTGTGCCGCCAGGCTCCGGCGTGATTTTGATCGTGAGGGCCGAGGAGAGTCCGGTCAGATCTCTGAAGGTGTTGGACTTTCGCGCCTGAACAATGCTCGTGGTCGATACCTGAAACGCCTGCACTTCATATTCGCTGTCAAAAAGAGTTCGCAGTTCCGCATTCAGTTTAGGAATGTCGGCTTCTACGTCCGGATAGTATCTACTGTCCATTTTATTAGTTGGCTTCCTTTCGCAGGCTTCGCGTTCATTGTACGCAGTCACTATACGAATATGAAAACCATTCTGACGATCTTTTTATTAGCCACGATCTTGCTGCCATATCCGGTCGCGCTTTCGCAAAACGCGATCGATGGCTTTAGTGCGGATCGTGTCGCGGCCGAACGGCGCTGGGAAGACCAGTTCCGCGCTGTTCCCAATCCGCAGTCGGCGCGCGAACACTTGCGACGCCTGACGCTCGAACCGCACATCGCCGGCACAAAAGAAGACTACGCCACCGCGGTCTACGTTCGAGATCAATTGCGTAGTTATGGCCTCAACGCCGAGTTGAAGGAGTACGACGTCTGGCTCAACTACCCAAACACGCCGAGCGTCCTGGAGTTGATCACCACGCGCCGGCAGCGACTGAACATTCACGAGGCGGCAATATCTGCCGATCCAACGTCATCGAATTCTAAGATCACTCCACTCTTCAATGGTTTCAGTCCGAGCGGTGACGTGACCGGCCCGGTAGTCTACGCAAACTACGGCTTGCCCGACGACTACGACGACTTGAAAGAAGCCGGAGTCGACGTGAAAGGCAAGATCGTGATCGTGCGTTATGGCAACTCGTTTCGCGGAGTGAAGGCGAAGGTCGCTGAAGATCATGGCGCAATCGGTAGCATCATCTACTCCGATCCGGCCGACGATGGTTACATGCAAGGCGATGTTTATCCGAAAGGACCATGGCGTCCGGTAGCGTCAGGCCAACGCGGTTCAGTCCAGTACCTGTTTGATTATCCGGGCGATCCTTTGACTCCGGGCAAGCCTGCGATCCAGGGCGTGCCCCGTTTGAAACCCGAAGAGGCGACTGACCTCACGCGCATACCCGTGCAACCGATTGCTTACGACGTCGCGAAGACGATCCTTGCTCAATTGAAAGGACCAGTGCGGCCGAAAGACTTCCAGGGAGGTTTGCCGTTCGCGTATCACCTGGGCGGCACTAACGACGTTAAGGTCCGTCTCAAAACTGACATGGACTACAAGCTGCGAACGATCTGGAATGTCGTCGCGCGTGTAGATGGCAACGAGGAAAAGGATCGCTGGGTGATTCTTGGTAACCATCGCGACGCGTGGGTATTCGGCGCAGTCGATCCAAACAGCGGCACGTCCGCGATGTTGGAAATGGGCCGCGGCTTTGGACAGTTGTTAAAAGCGGGCTGGAAACCACAGCGCACAATCATTCTTTGCAGTTGGGACGCGGAGGAGTATGGGCTCATTGGTTCGACCGAATGGGCTGAAGAGCTGGCTCCTGAGTTGAAAGAGAAGGCGGTCGCGTATCTCAATCTCGATGCGGCGGTTTCAGGGGCGAACTTCGGAGCGTCGTCAGTTCCGTCACTTTGGAAACTGATGCGCGCAGTCACTCGCGATGTCAAAGATCCAAAGACAGGCAAGAGCGTCTACCAACAATGGCAGGACCGCGCGCGTGAAGATCGTTCCGAAGAGGAAAAGGCGACTTTCGTTGAGGCGCGCATCGCGCCACTCGGCTCCGGATCAGACTACACGCCGTTCTTGCAGCACCTGGGAATCGCATCGACTGACATGGGCTTCGGCGGCGATTACGGTGTTTACCACTCTGCTTACGATTCGTTCTACTGGATGGACCACTTTGGCGATCCAGGCTTTCGTTATCACGTCGCGGCTGCTCAGGTCTGGGGCACACTCGCGATGCGTCTGGCGGACGCTGATGGTTTGTCATTCGACTACACGGACTATGCGAAGCAGGTGCAAGACTTCTTCAGCGAGTCGTTGAAACTCGCGCGTCTTCGTAATCTCGCCGGCTCGCTGGACGACAAGTCGATGACAGGAGCACTCGAAGACTTTGCGAAAGAAGCGGAGCGAATGGAGAAGAGCCGGCAGGATGCGATTCGAAGTTCCGACCGCGCGAAGCTTGCCAAAATTAATGATGCGCTGGTCCAGGCGGAACGGCAGTTCATTGACGAGCAGGGCTTGCGGGGGCGCGCCTGGTACAAGCACCGAATCTATGCGCCGGGTTTTTATACTGGATACGCCGCACAGCCGCTCACTGACTTCCGCCAGGCCCTCGACGATCGCAATGCGGTCAATGCGAAGGAAGGCTTGGAAAGAATCGTCGAGGCAATCAAGCGCGCGACGAAAACCTTAAAACAGTAACCACAGATGACACGGATTGGATCCGGATTTTTTATCCGTGTCATCCGTGGTTAATTCTTTTTCGCTTTCTTTTCCGTTTCGGCAGGCAGTTTATTCGCGGCTTCGAGGATCGATTGCGCGTCTTCGTTCAGCATCTCGAAACTCGCGATCTCCGCGTCGCTCTTCGCCTCTACGCTAAGCGGTTTCAATTGGCCCACGATTGTATTCACTGCCTGAGCCAGCTTTCGCAGCGATTTCGAGATCAGCGGATTTCGTTCGTCTCGTGCGCTCACGTCGTCGATGTTCGTGATCGCCTCATCAAGAATTCGCGCAATATCTGCCACGAGCTCGGCGCGCGATCCGGTCGGCAGTTCACCCCAACGCTCCGAATCCTTCTTTAACTGCTTCGCATTCGTGGCGCTCGAACCGTTAATGACCGTTAAGCGACGTTCGGCGGCCTTTATAAATACATCGATGCGCTTATCGAGCACTTGGGCTTCCTTCACGAGATCGACTTCCTGTTGCGTGAGATGGTCTCGCTGTTGAAGCGTTGAGGCCTGAGAAACAAACGTGGATCCAAGTAGCAGTACAAGTAAGACGAGTCGGGTGATCATGGCTGATTACTCTTATCCTTTGGTTTGTCCTTCTGCGGTTCACGCACGACCGTGTGACCGTAAAAGGAATTGAGCGCTTCGGTTCTGCCGTCGCGGGCAAAGTCTTCTACTTTTTTAATCCAGACTGCAAACTCGAGCGGTGTCGTGCGACGCATCGACGTCAAACGTGGACCATGAGCACGAAGCGCCAACTCGAGACGTTTATAAAGATCGCGCGTTTTGTTGCTATCGCGCTTGAAGGTGCTCAGAAAGTCCAACGCGTTTTCGATCAAGGCGTGATACATACCAACTTCTGCTGAAGCTGCCTCAAAGTTTTCGCGTGCTGTGTGATCTTCGGCGCGGCCAAGGTGGGCAGTTGCGTACTCGAGTATGAGACGAAGTCGCTTTTGTGCATCGTTGGTCAGCTCGATCTCCGCACGCTCTTCTTTGACGATCATCTTAAAAGGCGGCGGTGCTGTGAGCGGCGTTGGTTGCGGATCCTGAGCGCAGACTACCGGCAGATACACAAATGCGAAGAGCAGCAGATGTGCAAGCAATATAATTCTGCGCTGTGTCATGCCGGAATGGTCAGGGCTTTTTCTTCGCGCCCTCTCCTAACTGAATTTGCCGCCGGAGTGTCGGCAATCGCAGTTTGACTTTATCGATCTCGAGCTGATTCGTTTTTGCATCAGCCCGGGAAAGAAACTTCTCATATGATGCGAGTGCTTCGGGATATTCTCCAAGATAATCATGCGACGTGGCAATGAAATAATGGGCAATTACGACCTCGGGCTTCGTCGTTAAGATCCATTCATACTCCGGAATCGCTTCCTGATAGCGCTTTGATTCATATAACGCGGTCGCCAGATTAGCGCGCGCTGCGTAATTATCAGGACTCGACCTGACAACTTGTTGAAGAATCTCCGCTGCTTCCGCAAAGCGGCGTGTTTGGACCAGGGCCGCTGCGTATCCGAGTGCGTATTCGGGAGCGTGTGGTTGGATCTCCGCGGCTTTTTTATAAAAGTCGAGTGATCGAGCTGGATCGTCCGTACGATACGAAGCGCCCAGACGACCGAGCAGCATTGCGTTGCGCGGGTTCTTCTCGAGTAATTTTTCGAGCGCCTTGCGAGCAGTAGTGGCGTCGGGGCTGTTCGCTGCCTCGATCTCTTCAGGTGTTCCGACTACTCCCGCGGCGCCGTTGCCGTTTGTTACATGGACCTGAAGTCCCGCGGATTTCGCTACCGTGAGTGCCTCATCTGCTTTGCCTGCTTGTTGGAGAACGTCAGCAAGACGCGACGCCACACCTTTATCCGCAGGCTTCAGTTTCGCTGCTGCTTTCAAGTCAACAATAGCTGCCTCGAAGTTCTTTTCATCAGTGAAGAGATCGGCGCGCTCCAAAAGCGCCGCGAGATTCTCAGGGGCATCTGCGAGCACGCGATCGAGAGTTGCTTTCGCCGCAATCTTGTCGCCACTTGCTTTCTGAGCAATTGCGAGACCAATCCATGCCGAAGCCGGCGCCTCGGGAATTGCCGTTGCTCGTTTGGCGAGGTCGAGTGCGGACTTTACGTCTTTAGCGCGAAGTCGAATCTCAGAGAGCAGGCGCAGTGCGACTCCGTCTTTGGCATCGACAGCAAGAGCTTGCTGGAAAAATTGCTCCGCTTCCTTGTCGCGGTCCTGTCGCATCAACAGTGTGCCGAGTGCGGAGTAGGGAAGTGACCAGTTTTTCTTGTACGAGATCGCCAGGCGGAATGCCGCTTCCGCTTCCGGGAGACGTCCGAGTGAAGCGAGGGCATTGCCGCGTTGGAATTCAGCTTCGGGAAACTCCGGTTTCACCTTCAAAGCTTGTTCGTAGAACCCGATTGCTTTTTCGAGCTCGCCGCGTGCATGCGCACTCTGCCCGCGTTCGAACAATCTAACGGGATCGGTAGCGTTGTCACCAAAAGCCTCTTCAGTTTGCGCAACCGAGCCTACGCAGAACAGCGCCAGTGTTGTCGCTGTCAGCAGCAGTCTCTTCCAAATTGAGGTGTTCAGTTCAGACATGAAGAACGATCCGGGGAGGCTTGGATGTTAGCATATTCCCTGCGATCTTTCCCTGAGATGCTGGTTGCGTTGCCGTTGATGCATGAGCTACCATGCGGTCTCCGAATGAATGCAATCGCAAAGGAAGAAAGGCTCCGAGAGATCTTTCGTGAGCTTGAGTCTGTAATCGTCGCGTACTCGGGTGGTGTTGACAGCAGCTATGTCGCTTATGTCGCGAACGCCGAGCTCGGACCACGCGCGGTTTGCATTACAGGCCAGTCTGCGAGCCTGCCTGTTTACCAACGTGCGGAGATCGATCGCGTCGTCGAGCGCTTTGGTTTTCAACACGAGATAATTCAAACCGAGGAATTGGAAAATCCCGCTTACCAGGCGAACAACGCGAACCGTTGCTTCTTCTGCAAAGACGAGTTGTACACGAAGCTCAAAACAGTCGCGCGCACTCGCGGTATTCAACACATCGTTGATGGATCTACACTCGATGATCTCGGGGACTATCGTCCTGGTCGCCAGGCAGCAGCGCAGCACGCAGTGCGCAGTCCGCTAATCGAAGTTGGTTTGAGCAAGAGCGAAGTTCGGGAGTTGAGTCGCAGAGCCACGCTGCCAACCTGGGACAAACCCGCGAGTCCGTGTCTCTCGTCGCGCATTGCGTATGGGACCACCGTAACGATCGAAAGACTGAGCAAAGTGGATCGTGGTGAAGAGATTTTGAGAGAGTTTGGGTTTCGAGAGTTCAGGGTGCGCCATCACGACCAACTGGTCCGTCTCGAGATTGCGTCTGCTGAAATGGACCGCGTGCTGCGAAAAGAGTTGATCGAGGAGCTGGCGGCGCGTTTTCGTGACTTGGGATTCAAATACGTCACGCTCGATCTTCAGGGCTTTCGCAGCGGCTCGATGAACGAAGTTCTAGATTAATCCTGTCCATCTTATAAATCCTGCCAATCTTGTTAACAGGATTTACACGATAACAGGATTTGCACGATGGAGAAGCTCCAATGGTTAGCATGTATAGCACGATATACGTCGACGATATTCGCGAGATCAAGGAAGAGAACCCGTTTGAATCGATGATGTCGCGATTCGATCGCGCGGCGCAGTTGCTCGATCTCGATCCGGACCTTTATGCCGTACTGCGAAATCCAAATCGCGAGTTGAAGGTCTACATTCCTACAAAGATGGACTCGGGCCGCATTCAGGTGTTCGAGGGTTTCCGCGTGCAGCACAACTTCGCGCGCGGTCCAGCCAAGGGCGGGATTCGCTACGCCCCGGACGTCAATATCGATGAAGTGCGGGCCCTCGCCGCGTGGATGACCTGGAAGTGCGCCGTTGTGAACGTTCCGTTTGGCGGCGCGAAGGGGGGAATAATCTGCGATCCCCAGCAGATGTCAGTAGGTGAACTGGAACGCATGACGCGTCGTTATGCCGCCGAGCTTCTCGACTTCATTGGACCAGAAAAAGACGTGCCTGCCCCTGATATGAACACGAACGAGCAGACCATGGCCTGGATCATGGATACCTACTCGATGCATGCGCGACACACCGTGACCGCTGTGGTCACCGGCAAACCAATCGACCTGGGTGGCTCATCCGGCAGGCGGGAAGCCACCGGACGCGGGATACTGTTTGTAGTCAACGAGGCTATCAAGCGATTCAAGATGACTCCGGCCGAGACGCGTGTAGTGGTTCAAGGGTCGGGGAACGTTGGAGGAATCGGAGCTCGGCTTATGCATGAAGCCGGCTACAGAGTTGTAGCGATATCGGACATCCATGGGGGAATTTACAACCCGGCCGGAATCAACATCCCTGACGCATTGAAGTACTTAGGGACTACACGGTCCTTCGAGGGTTATGAGGGAGTGGATTTTGTGAACAACCAGGAACTGCTGGAACTCGAGTGTGACGTGTTGGTCCCAGCCGCTACTGAGAACCAAATACACTCCCAAAATGCCGACAAGATAAAGTGCAAGGTACTCGCCGAGGGCGCAAATGGGCCAACTACAGCCGCCGCGGATGAAGTGCTGCATGAGAAGGGAATTTTTGTCATTCCGGACATTTTGGCGAATGCGGGTGGCGTTACAGTCTCTTATTTTGAGTGGGTCCAGGACCGGATGGGCTATTTCTGGCGTGAAGATGTGGTCAACGAAAGACTGCAGGACAAGATGGTCGCCAGCTTCAACGATCTGTGTCGTTATGCCGACTCTCATTCGGTTGATACTCGGACCGCGGCTTACATGTTGGCCATAGACCGAGTGGCCTATGACACGCGCATGAGAGGCATCTATGCGTGACCGAAAAAACATAAAGAGAAGCCGCTAAGTCGTGAAAAAGGCTTGATTTCCATTTTAAGGTAGAGTATGGTCTGGCATGATTTACGGCCCGCACCAGCGTTAAGAATTCTCAATATTTGCGATGGTTGAGGGACGAAAGCATTGACAAGGGGACGTTCATTTTCTATAAGAAATGAACTCAGTTCAGGAGCCACTCGGGAATAGTAATTGGTGGATTTAGAGTACTCAAAGAAAGGCCGATAGTATTCTGTTTACACCGCGGTCCGAGCGTCGCCGCTGGACCTGTTGGTCCAAGCGGTCAACCGAATTGACAACTGTAGTTGGGGCCTCCGCGGAACAAGATGGTGGTACTTGTTCGCATACGGCGGCACTATTACGAATTCTTTATTACTCATTTCGCAGGAGGAATGCGATGAGACTCGCACATAGGGCGCTTATAGCTGCGCTCGTTTCGTTGGTGCTGTGTGCCGCAGTATCAGCACA
>JBKPJS010000201.1:0-8764 GCA_046730815.1 Acidobacteriota bacterium | reverse complement strand
GTTCTACGATGCCGAGTCTGAAGTGCGCCTCGAACAGTTGACGACCACGCTGGAGCCTGCGATCCTTGTCGTCATGGGTGGCGTCGTAGTGACGATCCTGCTGGCGATTTACCTCCCGATCATACAATCAATCTCGAGTGGAGCAGGTGTTACCGGCCATCGTTGATTTAGTTAGTCCTTATGAAACAAGTATCAGAAAACGAGAATCCGGTCCTCAGGCCTGTGCCGCCGGCTGGTGAAAATAACCAAAACGGCGACAATCACGAGCCGCCTGAGATGAAAGCGGCGAAGGAACTGGCCCGCCGTTACCGGCTTCCGTTCGTCGATTTGTTACCGCCGGATCGTGAGTCGCCGATCGACTATCAGCTCTTCACTGAAGTTCCGGTCGACTTGATGGTCAGGCACCAGTTCGTGCCACTAAAACGAGATAAAAAAGGTCTGCACATTGCCATGGCGGATCCGACCGACCTCGAGCGGTTGGACGAAGTTTCCAGCACACTTCGAACTCGCATTATTCCTCACGTTGCGACTGCGGGCGCCGTCGAAGTCGTGCTCCGCAAAGGCGACACGACGCAACGAGTGTTGCAGGAAGCGGCTTCAGGTTTTCGCATCTCGCTGGTCAGAGAAACTGAACACGGCGAGGAAGTTCTCGATCTCGATCGTTTGGCGACTGACTCCGAAATGTCGCCGATCATTAAACTGGTCGACACGATTATCTACAACGCGATGGAGTCGCGCGCGTCGGATATTCATATCGAGACTCGCGACACGGAAGTCCAGGTCAAGTATCGAATCGACGGCGCGCTCTACGCCAAGGTGGATCCGATCGATCTCGCCTATCATCAAACACTGATCTCGCGCATCAAGGTCATGTCTGAGCTCGACATCGCCGAGCGTCGCGTACCGCAGGATGGCAGGTTCAGAGTTCGTTACAAAGGACGCAACGTCGATTTCCGCGTCTCGATCATGCCGACTATTCACGGCGAAGATGCAGTTATCCGTATTCTCGATAAAGAACAGATCAACGAAGAGTTCAGAAACCTGAATTTGAACGTGGTGGGTTTCGCCGAAGAAGACCTGCGCAAGTTTCGTCGTTATATCGCTGAGCCTTACGGCATGGTGCTCGTCACTGGTCCAACCGGCTCCGGCAAGACGACCACTCTTTACGCAGCGCTGAACGAGATCCGGAATGAAGAAGACAAGATCGTAACGATCGAGGATCCGGTGGAATACCAGTTACACGGCATCACGCAGATTCCTGTCAACGAGAAGAAAGGACTTACTTTCGATCGTGGTTTGCGTTCAATCCTGCGTCACGATCCTGACAAGATCATGGTGGGGGAGATTCGCGATACAGAAACAGCGCAGATCGCGATCCAGTCGGCATTGACTGGCCACCTCGTATTCACCACCGTTCACGCCAACAACGTGATCGACGTGATTGGCAGGTTTTTGAATATGGGTGTCGAGCCTTATAACTTCGTGTCGTCGCTGAACTGTGTTTTGGCTCAGCGCCTGATTCGCATGCTGTGTCCTTATTGTAAGCGGCAGTATCATCCGAACGACGTCGAACTAGCGGAATCGGGACTCGATCCCGATGGTTTCCGTAACAAGGCGTTCTACATGAACGTCGGTTGCGATGCTTGTAACCACACGGGGTATCGCGGTCGAACTGCTATTCACGAATTGCTGGATTTGTCGGATAATATCCGGGAAATGATCGTCGAGCGGCGGCCGGGTTCCGAAGTCCGGCGCGCGGCGGAAGCAGAAGGGTTAACCAGTTTGAGAGAATCGGCCCTGCAGAAGGTTTTTAGCGGGATTTCGACCTTGCACGAAATCAACCGCGTCACGTTTGTCGAAGAGCTCAGCGCCAGTAAGTAAGGCAGACAGTCTGAGGCTTCCCGAGAAATAATAGGGAGTATTAGTCCTATATGTCCTAATAGGACTTATCAGGAGAAAATTCGGCCCTCCGGGGAACTGAAATTTCCTCCTTGCGTGTAAGGAAATTGGCCGTTCTGATCTTGCATATTAAGCGTCGCAGCGGCATTATTAGGCCGCTAAACTTTCCACCTCCCGAAATCGAGTAGAAGTCATGAAAAATAACATCCGAATCCGAACCCTTATCTCCTTCGTCCTCGCCATTAGCTTGTTGTCGCTGCCGCTGACGGCCTTTGGCAAAAAGGGCGATAAAAACTTCAAGCGTGGCATGCAGTACGAACAGGCGCAGCAGTGGGACAAAGCAGCCCAGGAGTTTACGCTCGCAGTTGCCGCCGACCCGTCGAACATGGAGTATCAACTCCATTTCCGTCGCGCGAGTTTCAATGCCTCGCAAACGTACATGCAGCAAGGCAGGTCGCTCTCCGAGCGAGGGGATTTCGTCGGGGCCTACAACGCGTTCCGCCAGGCTTACGGGTTCGATCCCGTGAACGAGCTGGCGGTGTCCGAGATGGAGCGCATGCTGCGAATGCAGGCCGTAAAGGACGGACGAGCGGCTCCCAGCGGCGCGAAGGACGGTGACTTCTCTGAAGGCAACGGCACGCCCTCAAACGGCTCGACTGCAAACAGCTCGGGTCAAGAGCTCGTTCCTCCTCGTGAACAACAGCTTCGCGTCATCGACGTCAAAGGCGATCTCAAGACGTTGATTCGCAGTCTTGCCGAGCAGCTCAATCTTAACGTCATCTTTGATCGGCAGTCGTTCACGCAATCACGGCCAATCGATATCAGTTTGAAAGACGTCACTACCGCGCAAGCGCTCGACTACGTATTCCTGCAGGAAGGACTGTTCTTCCAGAAGCTCAGCCGCAGAACAATACTCGTCGCCGACCAGGCTCGTCGTCCGCAATATCAACAACTGGTCCTCCGCACGTTCTTCCTTTCAAACATGAAACCGGCCGATGCTCGCACGTTGGTCCAACAAGCAATTCCGCCGTCCGTTGGACGTCCGCAGACGATCGTCGTTCCTGACGATGCAACGAACAGTTTGACTGTGCGCGATACGGCAGAGAACGTACGCCTGATTGGCGACCTGCTTCAGAGCATCGACAAGGATCGCGCTGAAGTGGTGATGGACGTCAGCATCTATGAAGTGTCGAAAAACGATCTGATGCAGTTTGGTAACCAGGTCGGAGTACCGGGCAGTAACGGTGTCTTCAGCATCGGCGGTTCACCGGGATTCTCGCTGCTGACTGATAACGGCGTACTTAGTTCGGCAGGTCGCGGTGTAAACGTTGGCGGGCTTGTCGGTGGAGTGCCGACGGCGCTGGCTGCCGCTCTTGTCATACCGCCATCACTCCTGACGGCGTTTCAAAGTAGAAACAACACGAAATTGATCGCTTCGACTCAGGTGCATGCTTTCAACGGGGAAGAATCAACCGCTCGCATCGGTCAGCGCGTGCCGGTTCAAACAGCTCAGGCTTATCCGTTTGGTGTGCAAACCGGGACGCCGAGCACAACCAGCGGAAGTGCTCTTTTCCCGAGCGGCGGTTTCCCGGTCATCAACTATGAGCCGACGGGTCTTACGCTGAAGTTCACGCCACAGGTGTTTCCCAATCTCGACGTGCAGGTGAAGATGAACATCGAATCGAAAGATGTTCTCGGAGCGAGCACCTTAACTCCGACCTTTACTGAACGCACCATCACCGGCACCGCGCGCGTGCAAAATAATCGCACCATGATGCTGGCTAGCGTCTCTCAGGACGTTCAGACTAATGGACGGCAAGGTTTGCCGTTTCTTGGCGGACTGCCGATCCTTGGACGTTTATTCACTTCGCCGACGCGCGACAATCGACAGATCGACATCGTGATCTCCGTGACGCCTCGGGTCCTTCGTGCTCCGGCCGTGACTCCGCGAGACGAAGAGATGCGGCCCAGCGGAACGTTGCAGTCGCCCACCACTGGATCGTTGGCGGAAATGATTCGTGAAGCAGATCGTGAAGATCAGATTGCGGCCGCGCGCGTACTGCCGCGGAACGTCAGTCTGCAACTTCCCGATGCGCCGTTGGTGAAACGGGGTGAGACAGCGGCACAGAACTCAACCCCCGCTGTATTGCCTCCGCCCGCCGGTACACTTGCATTCACACCGGCCCCGGCTCCAGCCAAGGCAACTGCGGAAGCCAACAAGCCCGTGACGGTGGCTGCGGATAACAACAAGCCGGCGATGGTGCCTGCGGAAACCAACAAGCCCGTGACGGTGGCTGCGGATAACAACAAGCCAGCCACGGTGACGGCGGAAACCAACAAGCCCGTGACGGTGCCTGCTGAGAACCCCAAGCCAGCCATGGTGACTGCTGAAAACAACAAGCCCGTGACGGTGCCTGCTGAGAACAACAAGCCCGCGACGGCGACTGCTGAAAACAAGAAACCCGCGACGATGGAAGATCTGCCCTCGTTCGTTCCGGCGCCGAAGTCGCTGATTAGCGATCAAGCCGCTGCCACTGTCGCGACAGTTAATCCAGGTAATGCGGGAAGTCAGAATGCGGTTCTGACCGCGTTGCCAAAACCAGCCGAGACTTCGCTTAATACCAAGCCAGCCGGCACACGTGTGGCGCAGCTTACTCTGTTGCCTCAGGGTGACGTGATAAAGGTCGGCGAGACTCGGCGCTATGCCATTCAGTTGAACTCGGATGTGCCTCTAAGCCTCGCATTGCTGGCCTTGAAGTTCGATCCGAAGGTAGTAAAGGTTAATGCAGTAACAGCGGGCACGATCCTCCCGACTTCAGGAGAAACTGCACCGCTCTTTACACCGTCCATCGATGCGTCAGGCACTTGCCTGATATCGATCTCGAGTCTTAACGGCAAGGCATCGTTCAAAGGATCGGGACCGTTACTGTTTATCGATCTGGAAGCGATTGGTGCAGGCGATGCCGCGCTGGTTTTTGTGAAGGAGACGTTGCACCTTGTTGCCACCGACGCGCGTAATGTGGTGTCGGAGGTGATTCAGGGAACAGCAACCGTGAAGCAGTAAGTGTTTTTGGTTACAAGAGGCACAGAAAGCGCAAAGGTTCGGCCATTCTGATTTGTGCTTTTTGTGCCTTTTTGCGACTGGCAGACGTTTGGGGGCGTTTGAGGGGAAATGCAGCAGAGAGGCTTCTCATTAATCGAGCTGGTGATCACGATCACGGTGTTGACGATCATGACGATGGGAGTGCTGCCGCTCGTGAAGGTATCGGTGAAGCGGCAAAAGGAGCAGCAACTCCGCGAGACGCTGCGCCAGTTGCGTACCGCGATCGACGAGTTTCATCGCGACACCGTCGGTATGGTTTGCACGGGTGGTTTGGGACCGGTGTCGCCGCCGGTCACGTTTCTTGATCCGCGCAGCAAGGTCGTCATCAGCGATTGCACGCTCTTTGGAGTCGATAACCCGGACAGATATCCACCGGATCTCGAGACGCTGATTAATGGCGTAAACGTGATACCCAGAGGTGTTCCGATCGGCGGCGGCGGGGGCGGCGGCCTCGACTCCGGTCCTAAGCTATCGGCTAAGCAAAAGGTTTATTTGCGCGGTTTGCCGATCGATCCGATGACGGGAAAGTCCGATTGGGAACTGCGATCATCTTACGACCCGCACGACGCGGGATCCTGGGGTGGTGAGAACGTTTTTGACGTGCGGTCGAAGTCGAGAGATACAGCTTTAAATGGAGAGAAGTACAGTGATTGGTAAAGTGAAGACTGCTGGGTTTACGTTGCTCGAGTTGATGATCGTGATCTCGATCATCATTATTCTCGCTGCTATCACCTTGCCGCAGTACCAGAAGACGATTATGCACACGCGTGAGGCGGTGCTGAAAGATGATTTGCGCAAGATGCGTTCGTTGATCGATCAGTTCGCGGCTGACAAGGGTCGCTTGCCTCAATCCCTCGATGAGCTCGTGGGTGAAGGTTACATGCGCGAAGTTCCGGTGGATCCGTTCACCGGACAGAAGGACTGGACCATCGCCACCGGAGAGGATCCCAATTCACTGCAAGGCGAACAGGGCATGACTGACGTTCACAGCAGCTCCGCGGAAGTATCAACGGAGGGAACGCCGTACAGCGAGTGGTAAAGTCTAAGGCCATCCACAGATTACAGAGAAAGTATCTGTGTAGTCTGTGGATGGATACCTTCCCTAGGACCTATAGATCACGTCCGAACATTAATGCCCAATCTCATTTCACGAATCATCGAGCCCCGCTATCCCGCGACAGCTATCGGATTGGAAAAGGGTGTTGCTTCCGTAGTTCACCTCGAACCTATCAAAGGTTCGACTTGCAAGCTGCGGCGTGCCGCCACTTTCAACATTGCCGAGTCTCTCATTCGGCCACGCTTTGACGAGCCCAACATCGAAAACCCCTCTCAACTTGCAGCCGTGCTCAACGAACTGGCTGCGAGCGCGGGTTTAATACGGCAGAAACGCTGGTCGATGAGTTTGCCCGAAGCGACCACCAGAACGCTCGTGTTGACGATGGAAAGCCCGTCGCAATCCGGCGCCGAACTTCAGGAGGTACTGCAATGGAAAGTGGAGCGAGGTTTCGGCGCTCCGCTTGAAGAACTCTCCATTTCCAAAGAGCGTCTGCAAAAAGATACGCAGGGACGTGATCGTTATCTCGTCATCGCCATCAAAAAGGCAATCCTGGCCGAGTATGAAGCGTTGCTTGAATCGTTGGGATGGAGAGCGGGGTTGATCCTGCCGCGACATCTTGGCGAAGCGCAGTGGTTGGTACGGAACGGCGGCGCCGGCGATTCGTTGTTGTTGAGCGGTTCGAGCCAGGGGTTCACCGGCGTTATCTTTCGCGACAAGCACCCGCTAATCGTGCGCACCGTGACGTGCACCGAAGATGAATTCGAGGACGAGTTCTACCGGTTACTTTTGTTCTATCGCGACCGCAGCGTGCCCGAAGGCGAGGGCCACGGCCTGACGCGGCTGATGGTTATTGGTGAGGGCATCACCAAGCAACGAGCCGGAGAGATCGTTAACGAAACGACTGGCGGCGACCTGCGACCGCTCGAAGCTCAGGATTTAGGATTACAGTTGCCGAGCCGCGATTTCAGTTTTGATTCAATCGCCGCCCCAGCCGGTCTGGCAACCTTGTCGTGGTGAGTCCATCCACAGATTACGCTGATTCTGTGTAATCTGTGGATGGATTCAGGATTGAAACAATCCTTTTAGGTTGCACGTAACACCCCTGTATTATGAATCTTGCTGCCTCCTCCGTTTCCCGTGCCTTTGTCCGAGATTTAACCGCTGCCAGCGACCGCGAACTGGTGGCCACCGCTGTTAGTGGCGTCGAAGGAAGCTTCGAAGAACTCGTCCGCCGTTACCAGCGACCAATCTCAGCCTACGTTTATCGCATGGTCGGCAACTACGAATCCGCTCTCGATCTAACCCAGGAGATCTTCATCAAAGTCTACAGCTCCCTCAGACGCTACCGGGCGGAGTTCAAGTTTTCCACTTGGATCTACAAGATTGCGCATAACTCCGCGGTCGATCACCTGCGTCGCAACGCAACCCGCGAGCAATCACTGGTCATGGGCCACGAAGGCGATCAATACGATCTGCCGGTTGAAAGCAGCCGCTTGAGTCCGGAACAGGAGAGTGAACGCAAAGAGAGACGAAGTGAGATCGAATCGGTCGTCAGAACACTCCCGGCCAACTATCGCGAGCTCATTATTCTGCGCCACTCCCAGGACCTCAGCTACGAAGAAATTGTTGAAGTGACGGGACTGCCGCTCGGTACCGTCAAGAACCGCTTATTTCGCGCACGCGAGATGATGCGGCAGCAGTTTGTCGAGAAGGGAATTACCGGCATTTGATGAGCGTGCAAATGGGTCACGAAAACATCTGCGAGAGAAACCTGATCGCCGCCTATGTCGACGGTGAATTGGAGAGCGATACGACGCTGCTCTTTGAAGATCATTTGCAGCGTTGCGCGTCGTGCCGCGCGGAGTTGAGGGCCCATCGTCTGTTCGTCTGCGAGTTGGACGCGGCTTTGACGAATAGTGGCGAGATCCCGGTGCCCGCAAATTTCTCGCGCATGATTGCCGCGCGCGCAAGCAGCGATATGAGTGGCGTGCGCACGCGCTCTGAAAACCGGAAGGCGTTGAGCATTTGTGTAATACTCGCGCTGGCCGGATTTGCTCTCATCGGCGCCAGGGCCAGCGGCGCAATATTCAGCATCGCGGAAAAATTCGTTACGACCATCCTCGGCGTTGTTGGTTTTTTGGGAACTGCTGTGTACGACCTTCTTGCTGCACTTGCAGTGATCTTTAGAGTGCTGAGCAGAAAGATAATCGTTGAAACCGGTTCGCTCGTTCCGGTGCTGGTCCTGCTCGCTTTCGCCGTTCTTGTACTCTCCCGCTTGATCTCAAAATATCATCGCACGGGCGCAACCGAATAAAAGGGGGTTGGCCTGTGGCGATGGTTATCAGTCACTCACAACCCACTCTTTCCCGCATCTCTTTTCCCCGGCTCGATTTGAATCGCGTGTTTGCGTTGCTGATGTGGCTGTTGCTGCTGGTGGGTGTTGTCTGCGCTCAAAGCGCTGGGGATGAAAAGGTGGTACTTGTCCAAGGCACGAACGAAGGGACGGTTTTTGGTGTCGGAAACTCTGTTCGGATCACCGGCACTGTGAAACAGGGAGCAATGTCTTTCGGCGGCGACGTGATCGTCGAAGGCGTGGTCGAAGGCGACGTTGCCACCATCGGCGGTTCGGTGATTCAAAAACACGGTGCTCGTATTGGTGGCGATGTGATTGTGCTCGGTGGCACATACCATGCTGAGGACACGCC
>JBKPJS010000200.1:0-7968 GCA_046730815.1 Acidobacteriota bacterium | reverse complement strand
GCTCCACAAACTCCTCCACATGCGACGTTTCAATCTCTGGCTCGGCCGAAAGGGGATTTTCGGGGGAAAGCTTCATCAGCTTACTCCGAACTGTGTTTTAAACTCAAGCTCAATATTCGCAAAACTGTACGGCGGCCATGGGCCACTCATAAGAAAGTGCAGATCGGGTCGCGCCTCGCGGGCCTCAGCCATTTTCTCTCGATACTGCTTGAGATTAGCCCGTTCGACGAGGTGCGCCGCAGCTAAAAACAATCTTTCCGAGGGTTGGAGATTTACTTTTTCATCTCGGGTTAAGCCGCAAACGCTTTCGTGCAGCCAGGTCGATACTTCTTTGGCCTGTGCTGCCCGGAGTTCACTGCCGAGGATCTCTCGTCGTTTCGCCGCCAGAAATGTCGCGCCGGCTCCCCGCTCTGGTTCCTGCCGCTCTTGTTGTTTATCACTGGAGATTTCCCAGATGATCTTTACGCCCATCTCGACGCAACCACGGACCAGCGCCAGATTAGTTTCCAGCGCAGGCTTTCGAGCTGAGACGTAGCTTCGGAGTTGCTGCTCTGTCACGAGTGTGCCAAACCGAAACGGTAGCGGCGTCGTGCGATTCAGTACGCTTCGTACTACTGCCGCGTGGTCCATAGCGTTTTCACGAGTCACCGGTACTGCATCGGTATCGAAGTCGCTAACCAGCGCCGCGAGGTCTTCTAGCTTAAGTAAATCAACTGTGACGCCGGAAATCCCGCGTACAGGCTCCTTCAGCGCATCGATGCCTTCCAGCAGGCAGTAGACGTATAACTTCATTCTATGCTGCGCTTGTGCAAAACTTCGTGGGCAGTCTCGATTGAACTGACCAGAACGTTCAAGCCGAGAAAGACCAGATCGATGTCCGCTACAGAGATCGTGATCTCACCGGCGATTACCAGTCCGCGATTGAGCACGTGATCGAGTGTTTCGAGTAATGAGAGATCCGTGCTTTCCCACTCTTCACTAACGATGATTTGATCAAAACTCATAACAGGATTCACATGATGTTTCAGGATTTACAGGATTCATCTTGTGAATCCTGTTCATCCTGAAACATCTTGTACAAAATTGTAGACTGGCCATGGTCCAGTCAATTCCAGACGGACGCCCGCAGCCTGGTTTTCCTCTGCGAGTCGTTCCGCAGCATCCCGAAACTCTTCAAACTCCGACCGCTTCACTAAAAACGCAAACTTCGCTTTCAGCTCGCCATGTTCGGTTGTTTCGACCTTGAGTATGCGCAAGCGTCTCGCATCATCACTCTGTTCTCTCAGTTTTTCTTCGATCTGCTCGACGATCCCATTAACTGCCGCACGTGCTTCGTCAACTTTCAGCGCCTCGATCTTTTTCTGCATCAAGTACGACTGGCCGGGCGGCGCCTGCTCCGCACGTTGAACAAGATCGCGCAACACCGGACTGACCGACGTGATGCTCGACAGCAACACCGCGCGATCAGAATAAACATTCACGCCCCACTCTTCACGCCCACGCAAATGCTCGATGATTTCTTCGAGCTCTCGCGATTTTTCTGCCAGCATCTGCTCTATTCCGTGACGCTCCAGATAGATGGTCCCAAACCGCAAAGGAACGACACTCGTGCGTTTAGCCACGTACTCGACCACTGTCTCGTGACGCATCGCGCGAATGGCCGTCCAGCTTGCGTCCGTCAAATGTTCGGCCAAGCTCTCTTCACTATACGATTCGCGCGGCACACGACTGACGAGTGCCGCGAGTGCGTTTACTGAAACCCACTCGAGTTTGGAATCATCTTCGATCGCGGCAGGCAACGAATCGGCAGGCAACTGTTCGGCTGCCGTACTCTCGGTGATACAGTAGACGTAGAAAGCGCTCATTCGAAAGTATATTCTCGCGCAAAGCCGCAAAGGCGCAAAACAAGAATCAACTTTGCGTCTTCCTTTGCGTCTTTGCGCCTTTGCGCGAGACATTTTCCCACGCGGCAAAGTGCTCCCGCAGATCGTCCGCGCCTCTGATCTCGTGCGGCTGCTGCGGCGCGACAAACATCTCGATCAAGCGACCTCGAAACCGCTTCTCAAAATCAGCGATCACCTGGTCCTGCGCCTTCCTTCTGGATCTGCAAAAGCTACAAGCATCATCCGGCGCAACTCCATTGATCAGAAGTTTACGCAACGGTACTTTCAACTTCTCCAGCGACTTCGCCAGATCCACGGTCTCTTCCAAACTCATACGCTCCGGAATCGCAACACCGACAAACTCGCAACGCTCAGCGTCTGTCAGTAGCGCGACCACTTTCTTGATGCTTTTCGACAACGCCACCAACTCTTCCGCGACCTGATTCGCGCGCATCACGTTTTGATACTTTAGCAGCAATTTCATGAACGTTCGTATCCATGAAAGCGCCACCTGCGGCAATTCCAGAAAACGTATCAAGTGGCCGGTCGGCGCCGTGTCAAGAATCAAGGTTTGGTAGCGTTCCTCGTCCAGCAGGTCGCTGATGGTACCGAGCGCCGCGATTTCGTCGATGCCTGGCGGAGTCAGTTCAACAAGTTCGCGCATTGCTTCCTTATCAAACTTGATCTCCATTCGCGATCCCCCGGACAAGGACGCAAAGAGCTCGTCAGTCCACGATCGATAGCGCTGCTTCAACTCTTCAAACCACTTTCCCGGATCGATCTCCATCGCGTCGAGGTTCTCGTTTCCGGCGACGCCACTCTTCGACTCGCCAATCTCTTCTTCAAAGCTGTCAGACAACGAGTGGGCCGGATCGGTTGAGAAGATCAGCAACTTCTGTTTGCGATTAGACAGAGCGAGGGCGAGAGCGAACGCGGCTGCCGCGGTCGTCTTTCCAACCCCACCCTTCCCACCAAAGATAAAAATTTTTCGCGCCACCAACGGGAAGGAAGACTTGGCCGCGGGTAACGCGGATCTGGAATCCGGATTGATCCGTGTCATCCGTGGTTTCATTTCATCTGCCCAGATCAACTTGCCGATCTGTTTCAGATCGTCAAATCCTCGCACTTCCTTGGCCATCAATGGGACATAGTGAAGTTTTAGATCACGAAACGTGGACGCAATCTCTTTAATCCACGGCTGCTGAGTCCCCACACGCGCGCGGCAATACGCGCAGTCACCGTGCTCCTGCTCGACGCGATTGACGATCAGATCTTTGACGGGCACACCCTGTTCGCGCAGGAGCTCGAGATATCTTTCCGTCTCGCGAACGCTCATCGCTTCCGGAATCGTTACCAGCGCAAACCCTGTTTGATCTTTATCGTGAAGTAGTTTTCGGACGGATTCGATTCTCTGGCTCAGATCGCGCAGGAATAGATCGACCTCGTCAGCAACTACTTTCCGGCGAGCAAAGTGGGCGAGGATGTAACGGTGCTTATCGCCCATTAGATCGAGTGCCTTCACCATGCGATCGAAAACTTCCGGCAGACGCAGCAGACGTGAAGTGTGACCTGATGGCGCCGTATCGACCACGATGTGCGCGTACCGCCCCGCACGGTCCAACTCGCTCAATTCAAACAACGACATCACTTCATCGAGTCCAGGCAGCGAAAGACTCAACAACTCGTTGATGTCCTCTTCGTCAAGCAACGTTCCTCTCTCCGCGATCTCCGCGAGCACCTTCCCGTGTGCCGCACGAAATCTTTCGAGCGCAAGACTCGCGTCCATTTCGTACGCAACCAAACGCGCGCCGCGAAGCTGTTTTACCTCGACGAGCTGGTTGCCGATTTTAATGTCGAGACTGTCAGATAGAGAATGGGCGGGATCCGTGGAGAACAGGAGGACGGAATCGTTTCGTTTGAGCTTGTTAAGGAGAAAAAGAGCGGTCGCTGATGCTGCGGTAGTCTTTCCGACCCCACCCTTGCCGCCGAAGAAAAAGTAACGTGCGTTCAATCTTGTCGAGTGGTCGCGCGTTTTGGCCACAGAATTCACGGATAAAGACTGATTGGATCCGTATTCATCCGTGAAATCCGTGGCTCAACCTGACCAGGTGTCCTGATCGTCTCCACCAACTTCGATCACGAAACTCGACGACTCTGCAGTGTGCGCTGTTGCCTCGTGCATCAGATCAAGCTGCCGCGCCTTGATGACTCGCAGCCGTGCAAACAGCTCAGCTTCGCGTTCACGAAATTCCTCGTCGGAGATTTCCTCCAACTCGTAGCGCATTTGCAACTCGAGCAGTTGCTCCTTGATCGTCGTATCGTCGTTCAACTCCTGATCGGCCATCTTTTGAATCTGGCCGAGGATGAACTTAAAGCCGTTGACCGGCGCCAGGAGCAAGTCGTCAATTAGAAACATTTGTTAGCTGGCGCACTGGTTCAGTGCCGCCTTCACCGCGCTCCAGCGTAGCGCCTTCGGCACGCTCGCCGCGCTCGAGCTTGAGACGAATGTGAACGAAATTGTATGGGGGCCAGGGACCTGTGTACTTGAACGATAACTTTCCTTCGTACTTCGAAGCGATCTCTTTGACCTTCTGATCAAACTCCGCCTCTCGATCTCGTTCGATAAGAAAAGCAGCGTTCATGATCATGCGATCGCCGATGGGTTTGTTGGCTCGGGAAGCAACCGCCGTGTCGCGCAACTGCGAATAGACCTCGCGAATATAAGCATCCGCCTGGTCTGTTAATGCCGTCTCGATCAATCGGCCGAGTTGCATGCGAGCGAAATAGGTTGAACCGGTGGTGCGCGAAGTGATCTGCTCTTTGAGGTGACGGATCTCGTCGTCTTTTTCTTCCAATTCAGCCGTGACCTTGTCGCGGTCCCAATTCACCTTCAAGCCAAACTCTACCTTGCCTTCCATCTTGGCCAGCACGTCGCGCAACGCGTCGTAAGTGCCGCGAATCAATTCGACGATGTCTTCTTCGGTACGGAACAAGGCACCGAACGCCATCGGCAAAACTGTAAACTCGCGCATGACTGTTTCGTTGACCTGCTCGTGCGCAAACACGTTTTCACGAGTTGGATCGTAAACAACCAACGGTGTGTTTGAAACGACAGCGGCGAGACCTTTGTGTTGCACCGTGTAAACATCGTCGCCACGTCCGCCGATGCCCATCGGACCAAACGAACGCGGTTCGGACGTCTCGATGATGCAGTAAACGTATTTGCCTTCAGGGACAGCTTCAACAGGGGATTGTTCTGCTTCTCGACTCATTTGGTTTTACCGATGGGTACGCCTCAGGGCCGCAGCGAGGACGGGATCGAATTACGCTTCGAATGATAATCAGTTTATCCAGTTCTAACAAGCCTTGGTTGACCGAATTCAAAACATAACTTGAAAGCTGGATCGAAAAGCGGATGGTAGTAATGCAGCGCAGCGTAACGTTTGTGGAAGAAAACACCTTCTGCGCGTTGGCATGGACGTTGCTCGTTATCGTCCCGGCGCTACCGCGCTCGGTGCTGTTTTAAGAGAGATTCAAGAAGGAGATTTCGATCATGCTGTGGACAATTTTGGTGATTCTGCTGGTCTTGTGGCTGATTGGCTTGCTCTCACACGTTGGTGGCGGTCTCATCCACCTGTTGCTCGTGGTAGCCGTGGTTATACTGGTAATCAACCTGGTAACCGGTCGACGAGCCGTCTAGCCTACAAGAAGAATTTTCACGCAAAGGCGCAAAGTTTCGCGCAAAGACGCAAAGAAAAGCCATGCTCAGAGGAGTTAGTACTCTGAGAGGCTTCTTTGCGCCTTTGGGCAAACCTTTGTGCCTGCGTGAACTCACTCCGCCGGTGACAGGTCGCTGTTGGCAGGTCCCTGGTAAACCCGGCCTTCGGCACTGTAACGCGAACCATGACACGGACAGTCCCAGGTTCGTTCAGTTGAATTCCACGACACCACACACCCGAGATGAGGACAAACCGCGGAGAGTTTGTGTATGTTCCCGGCTTCGTCTCGATGAACTGCGATCTTCGAGACGCCGTCTCTCATGATCGCTCCCTCGCCGGGCTTTAGTTCCGATTCTGACTTGATATCACCCGCCGTAACATAATCTGCATACTGTTCGGCGACGTTGATATTCTCCGAAGCGTACTCAGGCAGCGCCTTCAATCTTATTCTCGAAGGACTGTACAGATCTTCCCAACTATTCTTTCGATCCTGGATTAAATCAGTCAGCAGCATTCCCGCGATCGTGCCGTGCGTCATTCCCTGTCCTGAATCACCCGTCGCGATGTAGACATTATCGTCGTCCAACGGATTTCGTCCAATAAACGCCAGGCCATCCGCCGGCTCCATCACCTGGCCCGACCAACGAAACTCAACTTCACCTGCTTGCGGAAAACGTTCGCGCGTCCACTGCTCCAATCGTGCATGTCGCTCATTGCCGTCATTCGCCTGTCCGGTCTTATGATCTTCGCCGCCCACGATCAGAACGTCGTGCTCATTCTCACGTTGCAACCGCACATAGTGATACGGATCGCCCGTGTCCCAGTAAAGCGCTCGCGTGACCGAATCTTTGGGGACCTGTACGCCGATCACGTAAGTCACGTACGGCGCCTGCTTCGTATGAATAGCTACTCGATCGTTTACAGGAGTATTAGTCGCAACTACGACGACGTCACTTGTTACCACTGGACCATGGCTGGTCTCAATTCGCGCGGACATTCCTCCGTCAATCTTCGTCGCATGAGTTTGACCGAAGATCCGGCCGCCGTCCCGCATGATTGCTTGGGCCAGGGCGGCAAGATATTCGAGTGGATGAAACTGTGCTTGTCGAGGGAATCGCACCGCGACGCCCGTATCGAACGATTCGAGCGGCGCTCGCGAGACTTTTTCTACTGCCACTAACCCAGCTCGATGGGCTGCGGCGACCTCGTCGTCAAGCAATTCGAGGTGCTCGGGTGATTGAGCGAAGAGAAATCCGTCGAGCCATTCGAAATCGCAATTAATCTTTTCGCGAGAAACGATTTCACTGATCTTTTCGATCGCGGCGGTGTGACTTTCGGCAGTTAGACGAGCGGCCTCGGCGCCATGCACCTTTTCAATCTCGACATAACGATCGTCATAAGCATTGGTTAGGTGGGCTGTGGTGCGGCCGGTCATGCCACCACCAATCTCCCCATCATCCAGGACAACTACAGACCGCCCCTCACGTCCGAGCAAATAGGCAGTAGACAGTCCGGCAATCCCAGCGCCGATGATGCAAACATCGGTGCGAATACTTTCCTTCAACCGGGATTGCGACGGCGTGTTTGCCGTCGCCATCCAGATTGACGTGCTGGCCTGTGAATCATCCCTCATAACAATTGCCGATTGCCAATCGCCGATTGCCACTTGGATAAACGCCGCATCTTAACCTCCTGAAAATTGGAAATTGCCGATCGGCAATTGGAAATCACTTACTTCGACGGTGTGCCTATGTTGACGTCGATACTCTTATTGCCGCCAAACCACCGTCCGCCAAAAACAAACAATGCGCCTACCACCAGGATCACGAAGATCACGAGAATTGCTATTATTCCAGTGCTCGCAGCACTGCTTCCATTGTCAGCCATCTCTTATCCTCCTCTTTTAGTTGGGGCGACCCACTCTCCGCACATCAGGCCGCAGTTGTTTCGCCTCCGAGCAACGTCAAGACTTCCCCCGTCACGTAACTTGAATCGATCTCGGAAGCGAAATAGACAAAAGCCGGCGCGATCTCTTCCGGTTGGGCAGGCCGTTTCATCGGCGTGTCTGCTCCAAACTTGGCCACGTCTTCCGCTTTCTTGTCCGCTGGATTGAGCGGCGTCCAGACTGGACCGGGCGCAACGCAGTTCACCCGGATTCCACGCTCCACAAGGTTCTGCGCCAACGACTTTGTGAAGGCGTGAATGGCGCCTTTAGTCGCAGCATAGTCAAGCAATTGTTTGCTGCCCTCGAGACCTGTAATCGATCCGGTATTAACAATCGCAGCGCCTTCTTCCAGGTGTGGCAACGCCGCCTTGGTCATGTAGAAGTAGGCATAAATGTTTGTTTTGAACGTTCGGTCCCATTG
>JBKPJS010000199.1:0-6817 GCA_046730815.1 Acidobacteriota bacterium | reverse complement strand
GAGTAAATACTGTGCGGTCGGCACAATTCGCTATTCCTGCGTCGATCGTAATCCTGGCGATAAGAATACATGCGACGACGACTTCGACGGGATTCTGATCTTCATCAAACCATCACTGATCGGACAGGAACCACGAGACGTGATCAACTACTGGCAGGGCCGTTCTACGTTTCCGCAGGAGGTCATCACCGATCAATGGTTTAGTGAGGCACAGTTTGAAAGCTATCGTGCGCTCGGATCGTACATCATTGACGCGATCTGTGGCGGCACGCGGAACCCAGTTAACCTGGCCACCTTTGCTCAGAAGGTACGCGACCATAATCTACTGAACTTCGACGCGTTCCGGGAACAGATCAGCTATCTCGCTTTGGAACACGAGTTCAAGCAGAGCATGACGCACACGCCAGTGACTTCGTACCAGTCCAAAGTCCGTAAGTATGTGGATAAGATACTGCGCTAGTGCTTCGTGTCTTGACTCCAAGCCATCCGACCGAATATAAGAGTTGCCTCGGAGCTAAGCCCTTTGTCGACACTGCTAAATACCGAAACCTCCATTACTCCCGAACCACTCGATGGCAGCTCAATTACGTTTTCCGAGCTGATTGAACTACTCAATAGCCAGACCGGCCCGCCAATGCTCGAACAGTTGAATTCGTGGCTTTCAAGCGTTGAGATCCAGGGTCTTGATCTACAGCCTTACATTGGATTCAAGGAAGGCAATTACTGGCGCCATCGAGTTTGCCGCAATGAAGCGGTCGAGATGTTGGTGATTTGCTGGCGCCCAGGCCAGAAAACGCCGATTCACGATCACAACGGTTCTCACGGTGTCGTCCGCGTTCATCAGGGGCTCATGTGGGAAACGATCTTCGCGTACGACAAGGAGCGTGGCCTGTGTTACGACACCGGCCGCGAATGTCCAACCGGTACAGTCACGGGCGCCGAGGTGCCTGACATTCACCAACTTGGCAATCCGGAAGTCAGTGGTCAGGACCTCATCACTGTCCATGTTTATGCGCCGCCGCTCGGTGTGTTAAAAACTTACAAGGTGGGTAGTTCGCAGGTAGACCTTTACACGCCTAACGATTTCCCGACTTAGCCACAATAAAGCACAAAGAACACAAAATCCGAATCAGTCATTTGTGTTTTGTGCTTTATTGTGGTTCTACAAATGTTTTGAGGGTTAGGTCTTTGCCGTCGGTGGCGACGGTGATCGTTCCGCAGTTGCCGGTGGTGAGCACTGTGGCGCCGTTCGATTGCCAGCGTTCGACAACCTCTTTGTGTGGGTGACCAAACATTGAGTGTTGGCCCACCGAAATGATTGCGAATGTGGGTCTGGTCGCGAGCACGAACGAGTCTGTCGAAGATGTCTTGCTGCCGTGATGCGGAACTTTTACGACGTCTGCTTTTAGCTCCTGCTGCGATGCGATTAAAGATCCTTCGGCGGCCTTCTCAATGTCGCCCGTCAATAAGATTGAATGTTGGCCAAACTTTATTCGTAACACAATCGAATCGTTGTTCATGGAGGTGTAACCGCCAACAGGTGGCCATAACACATTGGTTTCGACTTCACCAAACCGAATCGTGTCTCCAGCTTGTATCGTTTTAAGGTTAGTACGAGTTTCCGCGATCGTCTGTGAGAATTTAGAAAACTCGGGATCGTCCGCCGGACTTCGTGCTACGAGCGCACTTCTGATAGAAAAATTTCTGAGCACGTCATTCAGCCCATCGATGTGATCGGCGTCCGCGTGTGTCGCCAGCACGTAATCGACTTGGCTCAACCCTCGCCACCATAAATACTCTGAGACGACTGTTTCACCAATCCTGCGACTTGCTTCGGTCGTGTTTCCGCCACTATCAACGAGCAGCGTGGTTCCGTCCGGCATCGTCACGAGTGCTGCATCGCCTTGCCCAACGTCTAGAAAATCGACGCGCAGCTTTCCGTCAGCACGACCGCTACTCAATGGATGCAAAACTAAAACGGCGAGCAGTAACAGTTGTGCGACTGACAACGGCAGAACAAGACGATGCAGTTTGCATCGCACATCGGCGGGCGAAGCGAGTGGACGCCAGTGCGAAAGCGCAATAGCCAGCAGGAGCAGCGGAACATAATAGAGCGCGTACACCACTGCCGCTCGACCCGAATACTCGGGCAGACGAATCGTGGCCAGACCAAACTTTGAGAATGGATCGACGCTGTGCACCATCAACCAGTCGATGGCATCCGCGAGCTTAAATAGTGGAGCTGACGCGACGGTGCTAACCTGCGAAACCAACAACGCTAGCATTGCAACGGCTACCAGAAGCGTGAGCAGGATGCTGACGATGATGTTAAGCAGCAACGAGGCCAGCGACAGCCGGTGAAAGTAAACAATCATTTGCGGCAACAAGACGAGTTGCACGCTCGCAGAGACGACTATCGCGCCAAAGATGTAACGCAAACAGCACTGCACGTGATAACGCTCGAGCTGCGCCGCCAGCCTGAACTTAAATAGCCGGTAACGGTGAGCTGAGCGTGCCAATTCCTGCTGCCAATGCTGCTCGCGCCAAAATAAGATCTCGCAAAAGGTCTTGAGTGCGCGCGAGCATACCGGCGGATATGGAGACGATCGTGACGGATGCCATGCGCCAATCTCTGAAAGCCTCGACAGCAGTGGCCACGCGATTACTACAATCGCCAGCACCGATAAGAATGTGAGTTGAAAAGACGGATCGAAGATTTCTTTCGGGCTGCGCACCAGAAGAACGAGTGCGGCGCCACCGAGCGCATTCAACGACGTGGCCTGGCGAAACACAATCGCCGCCAGTCCTGCGAAAGTGAACATCAACGCCGCGCGGACCACCGACGCTTCTGCGCCGACCGCTAGCGAATACGACCAGACCACAATTGCCGGCAACAGGAATTGCAGCAGTCTGCGTTTTGTCAAACGGCACATAGCTAAAAAGACAATACCGCCAATGAAGCTGATATGAAGGCCGCTGATTACAAGAACGTGGAAAGTGCCTCCTTCGCGAAAGCGTTCAGATGAGTCGCGCGACAGGTTGTAACGATTGCCAAGCAACGCCGCGTCAAGCACGCCCGCAGTTTCGGGTGCAAATCGCGTGTCGATTTCTCGTTGCAGTCTTTCTCTCCATTCGTAGAGCAATGCCAAAGGGGGAAAGACGTGCGTGTCGCCGAGCCGTGTGATTGAAGCGGCGCTCTTGACGATGCCCGTGGCGTCGTAGTCACGGCGATCGAGATATTCGGAAAGCGTTGAGACGCCGGGATTGCGATAATTACCGGTGCGATCGAGAGTCGTGGCGACGCGAATACGCGTGCCGTAACGCAGTTGAAGGCGTCTGTATTCGTGCTCGGTCTCGACATTCCGAAAGGGAGCCAACAACCAAACCCGTTGCGCCGCCCCTTGCTCCACTTGCAGGGATAAATAGAGCCGGTCGCGTGCGAACTCAGGTGGTCCATCCAGGACGCCGGTGAGCACTAACGACTGACCGTCAATCAAACTGGGCTGAGACTCAGGAGGTCTTTCCAACAGAGCAATCGTTTGCCCTGCAAAGAGGAACGCCAATAACAAGGCACGGCCGGCCAATCGCACGCGCCGCTTGAACACCGCGATCAGCGTAAGGACGGAACACAGGGCACACGCGACCAATGAGAACGCGAGTTTAGTTGGCAGATAATCGGCCGCGCAGATGCCAATTGAGAATGCGACTGCAAGTTGCGCAAGAGGATGCTGACTGAACAAGCTTCGGTGAGGATTCATTGCTGTGAGTAATGTCTAACAAGATTACAGGATTTTTCAAGATGGACAAGATTAAATCCTGTCAATCCTGTAAATCCTGTCAATGCTGTCTTGAATCCTGTAAATCCTGTCTTAAATCTTGTAAATCCTGTCTATTTCGCAGACGCACGACAGTTTCGACGTGGTGGGTCTGTGGAAATAGATCAAACGCGGCAATCGAATTAATGATGTATCCAGCGACGACGAGCTTTTTCAGGTCGCGTGCGAGTGTTGCCGGATCGCATGACACGTAAGAGATGTGGGCGGGATGGAGATCTAAAATGCCCTTGATTACCGCAGACTCAGCACCGGTTCGCGGTGGGTCGAGCAGGACAAATTGAACTGGACCAGATCTCGCACTCCTGAACCAGTCCGTAACAGTCGCAGTAATCACACGCGCGTTGTTTAATCCGGCGCGTTGCAGGTTTCGGCGTGCGAAGCGAGCGGCAACCGGATTCGCTTCAACTCCCGTCACGTTTTTAAAGCGGCGTGACAATGGCAGCGTGAACAGGCCGGCGCCGCAATAAAGATCCAGCACAGTCTCACCCCACGCATCTCCCAACGCGAAATCAATCAGCGGCTCGAGCAGCGAAGGATTTATTTGAAAAAACGCCTCGGCATTGTAGTTGTAAACTTCGCCTCTGATCGTCAAACTAAGTTCGTTCGTGTAGAACTCAGCAAACGGCGGCGCGAAAGAAACGCCATCCTCACCTGCAACCACGTCCAGGTGTTTCAACTCCACTGGAAAATGGTGCCACTCAGTTGCTCTAACCTGTTCGAGTTTCTCCTGCAATTCCGGCTGTAGCACCGCACAATCAACCACATCGCAAACACGTCTCGAGCCACGCTCGTAGTAACCGATCCTTCGCTCTTCCTGATCGATCTGCCACGTCGCACGCATCCGGTAACGCCAATTGTTTGGTGAAGCCATTACAACGAAGTCAGGAATACTCTCCAACCGTGCAATGCGATGCAGGCAGTCACGAATCATCTCAGCCTTGGCCGCGAGCTGAGCTTCATACGTGAGTTGCTGAAAGTCGCAGCCTCCGCAGCGTCCGAAGTACGGACAAGGTGGTTCAACTCTGAGAGGCGATGGCGTAATGATCTCTTCAATCGAAGCAAACAAGACATCGCCTTGCCGGCGATCGATTCGCACTCTAACGCGATCTCCCGGCGCCGCCAGCGAAACAAAAACAGTCTTCCCGCCGGCATGGGCCAACCCCATACCGCCGGGAAGAATTCGTTCAACATCAACCTCCAGATGCTCGATCACTCTTGTTTTTACTGCGCCGGATATTGATTCGGCGCCCACTGATGCGGTGGCGGTGGCGGCGCATATTCGTGTTGCGTGCCCTCGAGCTCAAATTTTACGCCGCCAATAATTCCGGCGACCGCGTTGTAAATGAGCGCGCCGATTGCGCCTGAGATGAACCCTAAAAGGCCATACATCACAGGGATTGCAATCATCATTACTATTCCAATCACTACTGAACTAATTCCGCCCGCGGCTGCTTGCTGACCTCCCGGCGAAAACGCCGACATCGCGGCGCCGAAGATTATGAAAATGAGCCCGTAGATCACGCCGATGAGTAGCCCGACTACGAACAGGAGCAATCCATACATCTTCGCCACCGAGATCACGCCAAAGCGTCTGATTGTCATTTCAGCCATCACGTTCTCCTTTTGATATTCAAACGTAAAACAAGCTGAGCCGCGGCAAGGAAAACTGCTCCCGCAAACGCTTCAGCAAAAGATTATTGAAAGTTTGATTGTAAACCGCAGTCTCCATCTGCGCGCGATAAGGCTTCAGTTGATCTTTAACCTCCTTCTTCAACTCGTCGAGCGCGAGTTTAGTAACGACTGAGAGCATCGAGTCGTTCAGCATTCTTTCAAGGCCTGTCAATGAATCTTCGAGCTTGCGAGTGTCGAGGGTTGCGTCGCCGGCGAAATCGTTTTCAATCTCGCCAAGCAACGCGGCGGCGCGCGCGAGTGCTTCGGAAAGATCGTCTTCGCCTTGCCGGTTTCTTGAATTCGCCAACGCAGCAAGAGACGTTCGGCTGCGCTTCAGATGTTCAGTTATCGCGGCAGTTGAAAATGGTGTCTTGTCAGGGTCAATCTCGACCGCATTTGTTGACGAGCCAACCCGTGCTTCGATCCATTCGGCATACTGTGCTTCAACTTCTTCCTGGCAATAAAGTAGCGACTTTATAGTTCGCTTGCGCGGCCGAGCTTCAAACGAATCAAACGACCTCTCGACGCCACGCAGCACGATGTGCAACGGAATTCCCTGCTGCTTCCACGTTTCCATTAAAGCCCAATCTATCGGACTAAGAAAGAGATGTTTACCGCGTCGCCTGACAAACGCATCCTCGATTTCGGTGAAGTAGTTGAAGTAGTTCAAGGTCTTTCGAGAATTTGTCTGCGGCCGTCAAACGGAATCATAGGGTTCACGCAAAGGCGAAAAGACGCAAACTTAGCGTTCTTTGCGCCTTTGCGTGAAACTCTTCTGAGTAACTCTTACGACTGACTTCTTTCGTAGATCAATCGCAAACCTTCGAGCGTAAGATTACTATCGACTTCTTCGATAAACTTTGATGCCGTTGCGATCAGTGGCGCCAAACCGCCCGTTGCTATTACCCGCGGCTTCGAACCCATCTCTGCGATCATCTGCTCGAGCACGCCGTCAACCAGGGCTGCGTAACCATGATAAATTCCCGACTGCATTGCGCCGGTGGTCGATGAGCCGATCACTTTGTCTGGACGTTTGATCTCAACGCGCGGCAGTTTCGCGGCGCGTGAAACCAAAGCTTCCGATGAGATCATGATTCCGGGTGCAATAACGCCGCCCAGATATTCGCCCGCGTCGTTGATCGCGTTGAAGGTGGTCGCTGTCCCAAAATCGACGACTATACACGGCGCTCCATACTTCGCCACGGCCGCGACCGCATCGACAATTCTGTCGGCGCCGACAGCCGAAGGCGGTTCGTAAAGAATCTTCAAGCCAGTATCGCTCGTGTGATCGACAAACAACGGCGTCAACT